>JAUIKX010000007.1 GCA_030430515.1 Gammaproteobacteria bacterium
TGCGAGCTCTTCGATGGTGTGTTCGTGGTTGGTGTAGATGCAGATGTCTCCGGCGATGGCGAGTGCCTTCTCCACGATCTGCCGCGGCGACAGTTCGGTGTTCTCCGCCAATGCGCGGCCGGCGGCCTGAGCAAACGGTCCGCCTGAGCCGATGGCCAGCACGCCGGACTCCGGTTCGATGACGTCGCCGTTGCCGCTGATCATCAGGGATACGTCTTTGTCTGCCACCACCAGCAGCGCCTCGAGGCGGCGCAGAGCGCGGTCGGAGCGCCACTCTTTCGCCAGCTCGACGGCAGCTCGGGTGAGCTGGCCGGAGTATTTTTCCAGCGCCCCTTCGAAACGCTCGAACAGCGTGAATGCATCCGCCGTGCCACCGGCGAATCCGGCCAGCACACGCTCACCGTAGAGTCGCCGTACCTTGCGTGCGTTGCCCTTCATCACCGTGTTGCCCATGGTGACTTGGCCGTCGCTGCCCATGGCGACGCTGGTTTCGTTGCGCACCACAATCACAGTGGTGCCGTGCATGTCCTGCATTAGCGGCTCGATTTCGATGGTTAACAGCGGATGGTGGGGGCGACCTGCGTGTTTTTCAACAGAGCCCGGTTCTGTGGGTGCTTCAGCTTTCCCTTTTGAGCATGATGGCCTTGAGGTTCTGCTGGCGCAGTTTGGAGAGCGCGCGCCCGGCTTCGGTCTGGGAATCGTACGGACCCACGGTTACCCGGTACCAATTGCCATCGTTGAGGGCCACCCTGGTCATGCTGGCCGGCAGGTCCTGAAGCAGGAGGCTCGCCCGCAGCGTTTCCGCATCGTCGGCATCGCGGAATGAGGCGGCCTGGATGAGATATTCCATCGGCACATCGGCCTTTCTGTCAGGCAGGTCCTCTTCGTAAGGCGTGGGGTCCGTAACGACCTCACTTTCGGCCAGAATCTCGGGAAACTGGAAATCCAGCTTCACCGCTTCTTCCTCGTCCGGGTTCTTGACGGCAACTTTCGAATCCTGGAGAAATTCCGGTGCATAGGCGCCGATGATGACGAGCAGCGCGCCCACCAGCACCCCGATGACGAAGCTCGGGCCGTGCAGAAACCCGTTGGAGCTTTTGTTTTTCCGACGGGTGCGGTTCGATTTTCGGTAGTCCCTGGCCATCGCGCGATGATACCGGGGAGTCGGCGCGGAACCTATATTAATCAGAGCTCATTCAGAATGAATCGTAGGGGTCCACGTCGATCGACCAGCGAATGTTCCGCGGTGGGCTTATCTCTCGAATCGCCAGAAGGGCTCGGCGAAGCGTCGCCCGGTTTTCTGCCAGCAGCATGAGTTGCTGACGGAAACGATTGCTGATCCTTTGGATCGGCGCAGGTGCCGGGCCATAAACTTCGATGTCTGCAAGACGCGGCTTGAGGCTGGCGAGAAACTGCAGGCCTTCCTCGGCCCGCGCGGCATCTGCTCGAATGAGCGCCATCGGGCGGAACGGCGGCATCTCCGCAGCTCTGCGGGCGTTGAGCTCCTGAGCTGCGAACGACTCGTAGCCATCAGAGATCAGACGCTGCAGGAGCGGATGTTCGGGCTGGCTGGTCTGGATCCAGACCTCTCCCTTGCGCTCTGCCCGGCCGGCGCGTCCGGCGACCTGCATAATAGTCTGCGCCATGCGCTCCGGGGCGCGGAAATCTGCAGAGAAAAAGCCACCGTCTGCGCCGAGCACGACGACCAGGGTGACGTTCGGAAAGTGATGACCTTTGGCGAGCATCTGCGTGCCGACGAGGATCATCGGCGCACCATCCATGATGGCTTCGAGCTGCATGTTGAGCTGCGTCTGGTTGCGGGTGGAGTCGCGATCGATGCGAATGACCGGCACGTCGGGAAAGAGGGCGGAGAGCCCCTGTTCGGTGCGCTGGGTGCCCTGGCCGACAGGCGTCAGCTCCTGATGCCCGCACTCCGGGCATTGGCGGATGGGCGCGCTGCGGGCGCCGCAATGGTGGCAACGCAGGTGTTCGGGGCGGCTGTGCAGCGTCATGCGCACGTCGCAGTCGGAGCACGTGGCGATCCAGCCGCACTCGGTGCACATCAGCGTTGGAGCGAAACCGCGGCGGTTGATGAATGCCAGAACCTGGCCGCCTTCGCGCAGATGGCGGCGCATCACGTGGACGAGCTGAGTGCTCACGCCGTCGTGCATGTCGTGCCCGCGAATGTCCATCAGCCGCAGCACGGGCAGCTCTGCCGATCCTGGCCTCTCGCGGAGGGTGAGTGTTTCGAAGCGCCCCGAACGGGCGTTGTGCATGCTTTCGAGTGAAGGTGTGGCGGTGCCCAGCACCACCGGAATATCCTCCTGACGGGCACGGACGATGGCGAAGTCCCGGGCGGAGTAGCGCAGCCCGTCCTGCTGTTTGAATGAGGCGTCGTGCTCTTCGTCGATGATGATCATCCTGAGGTCGGCAAATGCAGCGAACACCGCCGAGCGGGTGCCGATGAGAATTCGTGCATCGCCGGAGCGGCAGCGCAGCCATGCCTGCCAGCGCTCGGCGTCGTTCATGGCCGAGTGGAGCACGACGACATCGTTGAACCGGGCCTGCACCCGACGCACGGTTTGCGGCGTGAGGCCGATTTCCGGCACCAGCAGAAGGGCCTGGCCTGTTCCTGTCTCGCTCTGAAGTGCGTTGGCCAACGCCCTCAGGTAGACCTCGGTCTTGCCGCTGCCTGTGATGCCATCCAGGAGGAATGCGGAGAACCGCCCGACCGATTCGGTGATTGCCCGCACCGCCGCGTCCTGCTCGTCTGTGAGCGCGAGCGGGTCGTGTTTCTGCAGCGCCTGTTTTTTCGGGGCCCATGCCACTGCTTCCACCCACTCGGTCGCCGCCAGGCCTTTCAGCACAGCGTTTGTGTATCCAAGCTCCATGATCGCCGGTCGCGACAGCGAGCCCTGTTCGTGCAGCACCCTGAGTAGGGCGAACTGACGTTTGGCGCGGCTGAGGCCGAGCTTGCCCGGCGCGTCCTCGCTGAGCGCCTGGGCGACGGCCTGTTTCTGGCTGGCGGCGATACGCCAGGCGGTCTCAACGTGAATCTCGGCAGCTTTCCCTTTGCGGGCCTCTGCCGGCAGCATGGCGGCAATGACCTCTCCGTGGGGGTGGTGGTAGTAGTCGGCGAGCCAGCTGGCGAGCTTGAGCTGGCCGGAGTCCAGGAGCGGCTCTGTGTCGATCGCTTCCTGGATCGGACTCGGTTTGTCGAACGCATCCTCCGGGTCGAGCTCGATGCATATGCCGATCAGCGGCCGATGGGCAAAGCGCACGGCCACGCGGCCACCGACCACCGGTAGGGGCCCACCGTCCGGTAGGGCGTAGTCAAAGGCCCGATACAGGGGCACGGGCAGCGCTATGCGGGCGATCGCCGGCCTGCTTCCCGGCTCCCCCGGATCGCTGTTCGAATATTGCTTCAAGATTAATTCCGGAGCGATTGCGCTCGCTCAACTATCTGGTAGACTTCGTCGCCCATTTTCCAGGGCGTGACGGTTCAATGAAAGCCGAGATTCATCCAGCCTATAACGACATCAAGGCCACCTGCAGCTGCGGCAATGTCATTGAGACCCGCTCAACTCTGCCGGGCGACATCCAGATCGAAGTTTGCTCTGCCTGCCACCCGTTTTACACCGGCAAGCAGAAAATGATGGACACCGCTGGCCGCGTGGAGCGCTTCCGCCGACGTTTCGGCAACCGCGGCGGCGCCGCGGCGAAAGGCGAAGAATAAGCGCGCCGAAACCTCTTCCGCTGATCGTTGTCTAACCATCAGCATCCATCGAGATGCTGATGTAGTCTATGGCAGGTTTTAACTGCCGTGCGGAGTAGGTTATGCGCAGCAGAGTTTCTCTGATTCTTGGCGTTGCCATTCTGGCAGTGCTTGCCGTTTCGCCGGCTACCCACGCGGGTCGGGGCTCCGAAAAATACAACGAGCTCCTCGAGACCGGCACGATTTACGACGATGAAGACTGGCAGCAGTACGTTCAGGAGGTGGGTGAGCGCGTTCTGGCGCAGACCCCTCACAGAAGTCGCACCTACACCTTCGTACTGCTCGACGACACCATGATCAACGCCTTCACCATGGGCGATGAGTACGTATTCCTTTCCCGGGGCCTTCTGGCGTACTTCACCACGGAAGATCAACTCGCAGCGGTCATCGGCCATGAGATTGGCCATGTGGTCGGACGTCATTCCAGCAGCCGTCAAGGTCGTAACCGCTTCGGACAGGTGTTGGGCTGGCTGGGCTTCATCGCGACCAGCAGCCCATCGATGCTCGATCTGGCCAACACGCTGACAGCAGCGGCCAGCGCCGGATACGGGCGGGGTGATGAGCTGGAAGCAGACGCGTTCGGGCTGGAGTGGATTTCGGGGGCGGGTTACAACCCGCAGGCCTCGATCGAAGCCATACAGATACTGCGTGATGATCATCTCTTTCAGACCAACGTCATGGGCCGCCCGACGCAGTACCACGGAATTTTCAGAAGCCACCCTGAGCACATGAAGCGCATTCACGACATGCACCAGCAGGTTGATGCGGTGGTCATGGATTCGGTGGATCCGCCGGTACGGGATTACCTGGAAATGATCGACGGAATGGTGTTCGGCGAAAATGCCGCTACCGGCGTGGTTAAAGACAATCGCTACTATCACAGTGGCTACAGGGTGGTGGTGTCCTTTCCGAAAGGCTGGGAGGTGGGCAACAGCCGCAGCGAGGTGATGGGCCGGCCGACGAACCAGAATGCTTACATCAGTATGAAGCGGCAGAAGCCGCCGGAAGTCGAGCAGACCCCGAAAGAGTACGTTACGCAAACTTTGAAGCGCGATGATGTTGAGAACGGGGTGGAGACCACCATCGGTGAGTATCCGGCCTTCATTGCCGATGTGAAGGTCGCTGAAGGAGATGTTCTGAAGCGGAAGATCGCGGTGGTATACAAAGACGGTGGCGTCTATCTGTTTCGCGGTGAGCTTGGCCCCAAGGACGATGTGGAGGCCTTCGAGAAAACCTTCGAAGCTGTAGTCAGATCATTTCGCGCCATGGATGCTGCCGATCAGAAAGTGGCGAGCACCCGACGCGTTGTCGTCGTGGAAGCCAGGCCGGGCGATACGTTCGCGAAGCTGGCTGTTGGCGCGCCGATTTCGGGTAACGGCGAGGAGATGCTCAGGGTGATCAACGGCCGTTATCCCAACGGTGAGCCGCGAGCCGGCGATCTGATCAAGCTGATCCGCTAGAACAGGTCGATCGCTTTGATCTCCTCGCTCGTGCTGCGACCCGGCTTGCTGGTCTCGAGGATCTCCGGAGCGTGTTCGCGCAGAAAGTACTCGAAGACACCCGCGCTATCACCCGGTCGCGTCGGCCTGCCGGTCTCGGGGTCGATGCGCAGGGTGACGATGCCATCCGGCTGCGGGTGGGTGATTTCCTCGGTGCCTGCCAGCGCGGTGCGCATGTAGTCGATCCAGATGGGCAGTGGCGTCGTGCTGCCGTACTCCCTCCGCCCGAGCGGGCTGTAGTCGCTGAAACCAACCCACACTGAGGTTGCGACTTTCGGGTTGAAGCCGTTGAACCAGGTGTCGGCTGCGTCGTTGGTCGTTCCTGTTTTGCCAGCGATATCGCCTCGTTCCAATACCAGCGCTTTGCGGCCGGTGCCGCGCTTGATCACGTCCTGGAGCATGCTGTTCATTATGTAGGCCACACGAGCGTCGATGACCCGTTCCGCCAGAAGCGGCGCCACCTCGGCGTCGCTCGCGTCGGTTTCTTCGTCGGCATCCAGGTTCTGCTCTGCTTCCCGTCGCTCCTCGAAGGTGGCGAGTTCCAGTTCGATCGGCTGTAGAAGCTCACACTCGCGGCAGACCACCGGATGGCGTGTGGCGAGCAGCGTATTGCCATCCCGGTCGCGCATGGTGTCGATGATGTGTGGCGTGACTTTGTAACCGCCATTGGCGAGCACCGCGTAAGCGGTGGCCATCTGCATTGGGGTCAGGGCCATGGTGCCGCCGCCGATGGCCAGCTGGGTGTTGCGCGGGAACGAACTCGTATCCAGCCCGAACCGTTCGGCGTAGTCGATCACCGGGCCGGCCTCGATGTCCAGCAGGACGCGCATGGAAACCAGATTGATGGAGCGGTAGAGCGCCTCCCGCAGGCGCGTGGGTCCGTTGTATCGATTGTTATCGTTGTCGGGGCGGTATTCGGTTTCCAGATTATCGTCTTCGAACACCAGGGGCGCGTCCATGTAGATGCTGGCCGGTGTTACCCCATTCGCCAATGCCGCGGCGTAAACGAATGGCTTGAAGCCGGAGCCGGGCTGGCGGGCCGCCTGAATTGCGTGGTTGTACTGATTTCTGGAAAAGTCGTAGCCACCGGTCAACGCCAGCACGCGGCCGGTGTCTGGCTCAAGGCTGACCAGAGCGCCCTGAATCTCGGGTATCTGGGCGAGCTGCCAGGTGTCGTTCTGATCGCTGGCGGCATCCTCGTTGGCGATTGGCTCTGAGATCTCGAGACGGCGTATACGAACGATGTCACCGACGGCCACGACGTCGGACACGGCTTCAGGAGGTGGGCCGCGGGTGTCGATGTCTTCAAATGGGCGGGCCCACTTCACTGCATCGGTATCCAGCACAATGAAGCTGCCATCGCCACGCACGAGCTGGGCCGAGTCTTCGTCTGCGCGCAGAACCACTGCGGCCTCCATGCCGCCGACGGGTTGAAAGCTGCGCAGCGCATTCACTGCAACGGCAACGACGCGGGCGGCGGCTTCGCTGTCGTTCGGGTTTGGTGCCGGTAGCTCAACCTGTGACTCCGGGCCCCGATAGCCGTGCCGCATATCGAAGTCGTCGAGACCTCGGCGTATGGCATTGGTGGCAGCATTCTGCAGATCTGTCGCGATGGTCGTGGTGACTTCGAAGCCGCCGGTGTAGAGATCCGGATAGCTGTAGATGAGCTGTCTGCGAACCCACTCAGCGGCGTAAGGCGCCGGAACTTCCACTGCCCGGTCGAAGACCCGCGCAGTGATCGGAGCTTCGGTGGCTTCCCGATAAGCGGCGTGGGAGATGCTGCCCTGGTCGTACATGCGGCCGAGTACGACGTTGCGACGCACTATGGCGCGCTCCGGCCCGTTGATGGGGTTGCCGGCGCTCGGTGCCTGGGGGATGCCGGCCAGCATGGCCAGCTGGGCCAGCTCCAGTTCCATCAGCGGCTTGCCGTAGTACGTGCGGGCCGCCGCCTCGGCGCCATAAGCGCGTTTACCGAACGGCACGATGTTGATGTAAAGCTCCAGAATTTCGTCTTTGCTGAGTTCCTGCTCGATCTTGAGAGCCAGAAGCATCTCTTTGAACTTGCGGATGAACGTGCGCTCCAGGCTGAACGAAACGTTTCTCGCCAGCTGCATGGTGATGGTGCTGGCGCCGGGCCCCAGCGAGCCCTCCGAAACGAGGCTGCCGATGAGCCCGAGGGTGTCGTTGGACAGCGAAATGAAATCGATGCCGCTGTGTTCGTAAAATCTCTTGTCTTCAGTGTCAAGTAACGCGTCAATGAACGCTTGCGGTACGTCGTCCAGGCTGACAGGAATGACTCTCCGCTCTCCAAACTCGGCCATGAGATCGCCCTCGCGGGTATAGATTCGCAACGGAGTTTCCAGTTTCACATTGCGGTAGCTCTCAGCATCGGGCGTAAGCGGGTCAAGGTAGATGAAGATGCCTGCGAGACTGAGCACTGCGCCACACAAAGCAGCCAGGCCCAGCCAGATAATTGCCCCGAGGGAGCGGCGAGTTTTACTTGCTGTCATATCGAGAGGGAGGTGACCTGATGTGTTACGTCAATATACTTTTCATGTTTGTGCGAAAGGGTAGGGCGTTCGTCTGCTCGTTTTACGTTTTTTCGTCTAAGCTTCGTTGCTCTGGCATCTTTAGTGGTATTTAATGTGCTACCGCACAAAACGGACGTAAGTGCCCGCGCCATTAAGGAATTCTAACGTGGCATGGTTCAAAAAGAAGTCGAATGTCCTGCTGGGATTGGACATCAGC
Source organism: Gammaproteobacteria bacterium (assembly GCA_030430515.1). Lineage (GTDB taxonomy): Bacteria > Pseudomonadota > Gammaproteobacteria > Pseudomonadales > Azotimanducaceae > SYFY01. Next base: position 8,023 of record JAUIKX010000007.1, read on the forward strand.
TCTACCTCGGTGAAGCTGCTTGAGTTGTCCAAATCCGGCGATCGCTTTCGCGTGGAAGCTTACGGTGTTGAGCCGCTTCCGCCAAATGCCGTAGTCGAAAAAAATATCAATGAGGTCGAAGGCGTAGGTGAAGCCGTCAAGCGTCTGGTTGCCCGTGTGAAAGCAACCGCGCGCCAGGCTGCCGTTGCAGTTGCCGGTTCCGCTGTGATCACCAAGACCATCGAAATGGACGCATCGCTCAACGACGACGAGATGGAAAACCAGATTACCGTCGAAGCAGACCAGTACATCCCGTATCCGCTGGATGAAGTGGCCATCGATTTCGAGGTTCAGGGGCTGTCCGAACGGAATCCAGATCAGGTGGAGGTTCTTCTTGCTGCCTGTCGAAAGGAAAACGTCGAGCTGCGTGAAGCGGTGCTCGATATCGGCGGACTCAAACCAGCCGTTGTCGACATCGAAGCACATGCCATGAAGCGCGCTTTCGATCTGGTGAAGCCTCAGTTGGGCAGCAATCCCGATGAGCTGGTGGTTGCGATCATCGATATCGGCGCCACCATGACGACGTTGTCGGTGCTGGCGGATGACAAAGCCATCTACACCCGTGAGCAGCTGTTTGGCGGCAAGCAGCTGACCGAAGAGATACAGCGCCGTTACAGCCTTTCGTACGAAGAGGCGGGGCTGGCGAAGAAGCAGGGCGGTCTGCCGGACGATTATATCGACGAGGTGCTCGAGCCGTTCAAGGAAGCGGTGCTCCAGCAGGTCTCTCGATCGCTGCAGTTCTTCTTTTCTTCCAGTCAGTACGATGACGTCGATTACATCGTGCTGGCGGGGGGTACTTCTTCCATTGATGGTCTGGCCGACCTGATCGAAAGCAAGCTCGGTACGCCGACCATCATGGCCAATCCATTCATGGACATGGCGCTCACCAGTAAGGTGGACGCAGATGCCCTCGCAAACGACGCCCCGGCGCTGATGATTGCCTGCGGCCTGGCGATGAGGAGTTTCAGCTGATGGCGAACATCAACCTCCTGCCGTGGCGCGAATGGGAGCGCGAACGCAGGCAGAAAGAGTTTCTGGTCAACCTGGGCGGGGTCGTCCTGATCGCGGTAGTAATCGTGCTTGCTGCGGGCCAGTACCTCACTCAGTCGGTCGAGAATCAGAATGCGCGCAACAAGTTCTACCAGAACAAGATTGCGATCCTCGACGACAAAATCAAAGAGATCTCCACCCTCCAGCGGGATCGCGAGGAGCTCCTCGAGCGCATGCGCGTGATACAGCAACTGCAGGGCAACCGTCCGATCATCGTTCGTGTTTTCGATGAAATGGTGCAGACCCTGGCGAAAGGCGTTCATTACACCAAGCTCGAGATGCTCAATGGCCAGATCGCTCTGGAAGGTGTCGCTGAGTCCAATAACCGGATCTCTGCGTTGATGCGCAACGTGGATGGCAGCGACTGGTTCGCAGAGCCAAACCTCAAGAGCATCAAGGAAGACGAAGACAACCGGATCTACGGTAGCGGCGCATCGGTGTTCGATCTGACCTTCCGTCAGGTCAACCCGAACGATGACTCTGAAGAGGAGGAGGGCTGACATGGCGCTGCAGGACACCCTCGACCAACTCCGGAACATCGATACCGCAGACCTTGATCTGAACAACATCGGCTCTTGGCCTTCAGCGCTGAAAGGGCTGGTGATGATCATCGTCATGGTGGCTATCCTCGGCGTTGGCTACTCCTTGTACCTTTCCGACAAGCGCACTGAGCTAGGACGCGCCGAAGGAAAAGAGAAAACCCTGCGCGATGAATATTCCTCCAAGGCGGAGCAGGCAGCGAACCTGGACGCTTATCTGCAGCAGAAAGCGCAGATGCAGGAAACTTTCGGCGCGCTTCTGAGGCAGTTGCCGAGCGATACGGAGGTTCCCGGGCTGCTCGAGGACATCACACGGACGGCAATCGATAACGAGCTGACCATTGAGAGCATCACGCTCAAACCGGAAGTCAGAACCGAATTTTACGTGGAGCTGCCCATCGACGTGGTCGTAGTCGGCAGCTATCACAAGATCGGCTCGTTCGTGAGCTCGGTTGCCAACCTGCCGCGTATCGTAACGTTGCACGATTTCACCATCGAACCGGTTACCGGCCCTGACGGCCTGAGAATGACCATCGTTGCGAAAACCTACCGGTATCTGGAGGACGCGTGATGACAGGTCGATGGGGACGACTGATCGGAATATGCACGGTGTCGCTGCTTGCTGCCGGTTGCGGTGGCGGCTCGGATTTCGCGGACATCGAAAAATTCATGCAGGACGTGGACAGCCAGCCGGCGCGCCCGATTCCGCCGCTGCCACCGTTCGAGCAGGTGGAGCCATTTGCCTATCAGGCGAGCACCAAACGGCAGCCGTTCGAACCGCCGGTGAAAGTAACGGCGCTGGAGAAGCGCCCGGATGGGGTCAAGGTCGAGCCGAACTTCGACCGGGTGAAGCAGTATCTGGAGCAGTTCCCGATCGGGCAGCTGACCATGGTGGGTACGCTCTCGCAGCAACGCAGTGAGTTCGCCCTGATCCAGGACCCGGAGGGCGGTGTGCACAGGGTGCAGGTCGGTGACTACATAGGCACCGACCACGGAAGAATTCGGAACATCAATGAGCTGGAAATCGGGCTCGTGGAAATCGTGCCGGACGGTACGGGAGGCTGGGTGGAGAGAGCACGCACCGTAGCCTTGGGAGGAGAAGACGCATGATGACTTTGGGGCGTAGCAAGATGATCACACGCACAGTGCGGGTGGTGGCAGCTTTCTGTCTGGCCGCTTTCGGTGTAAGCGCCACGGCCGACACTCGATTGACCGCAATCGAATTTTCCTCGCTGCCTGGGGACAAAACCGAAATCCGCATGGCGTTCGACGGGCAGCCGCCCGCTCCGACCGGCTATACGATCGAGCAGCCTGCGCGCATCGTGCTGGACATGCCTGGCGTCAGCAGTGCGCTGGCCGAAAAACATCACAACCTGGGTGTTGGCAACGCGCGCAAGGTGTCCGTCATCTCCACGCCGGATCGAACCCGTGCAATCGTTAATCTGACACAATTGGTCAGCTACGACACCGAAGTCAGAGGCAACACGCTTTATCTGCTGGTAGGTGCCGATGCAGGTATGGGCGTGCCGCAGCCATCTGCGGCTCAGAGTGCGATGGATGTTGCTGCCGAGAGCAGCGCCGCGGCGCGTACCGACTCGCGCATCGAGAATGTCGACTTTCGTCGTGGCGCCCAGGGTGAAGGCCGTGTGGTCGTGCAGTTGAGCAACCCGAAAGCGCCGGTCAATGTGGTGAGCGATGGCGGCAAGATCAAGGTCGAGATCCGTAATACGAAGTTGCCGGCCAACCTGCAGCGCCGCCTGGATGTCACCGACTTCGCAACCCCCGTGCAGATCGTCGATGCGCTCCAGCAAGGGGATCATGTGCTGCTGACGGTGGCGGCGAGCGGCAACTACGATTACCTCTCCTATCAGGCGGACGACAAGCTTTCCATCGACGTAACGCCTCTGACTGAAGAAGAAGTAGAGCGACGCGACGATATCTTCAAATATTCGGGTGAGAAGCTGTCGCTGAACTTCCAGGACATCGAAGTGCGCGCGGTGCTGCAGCTCATCGCCGACTTCACCGACCTGAACCTGGTTGCCAGCGACACGGTTTCCGGCCGCATCACCCTGAGATTGAAGAACGTGCCGTGGGATCAGGCGCTCGAGCTCATCCTCAAAACCAAAGGTCTCGACCAGCGGCAGGTGGGTAACGTGCTTCTTGTCGCGCCGGCTGCCGAGATTGCCGCCCGCGAAAAGCTGGAGCTCGAAAACCAGAAGCAGATCTCAGAGCTCGCACCGCTGCGCACCGAGTTCGTTCAGGTGCGTTACGCCAGCGCCTCTGAACTCTTCGCGCTCTTTGAAAGCTCGAGTGAGGGAGGCAGCAACTCGATACTCTCGCCGCGTGGCAGCGTGATCGTTGACGAGCGAACCAACTCCATCATCATCACCGATACTGCGGACCGGCTCGAGGAGTTCCGCCGCATCATTGCGCAGCTCGACATCCCGGTGCGTCAGGTTCTGATCGAAGCCCGTATCGTCACGGCAACGGCGAACTTCTCTGAAGAGATCGGTGTTGCCTGGGGTGGCGGCGGCTACCAGAACAGAGGCCGGACGTCCTACTCCTTCGGTGGCAGCAACGAGACGCTCGCTGAGGTTGGAGATATCCGCAACGATCGGGCGCTTGGCAACACCAGCGACACGGATATCACGTTCCCTGGAGCCTATGCGGTGGATCTGGGCGTGACCGGCAGCGATGCGACGAGCCTCGCGATCGGTATTGCGCGTCCTGACTGGCTGCTCGATCTGGAGCTGTCTGCGCTCGCCAGCGACGGCCACGCCGAAATCGTTTCCAGGCCGAAGGTGATCACGGCCGACAAGTCGACGGCACTGATCGAGTCCGGCGTAGAGATTCCGTATCAGGAAGCCACGTCGAGCGGCGCGACCAGCGTTTCGTTCAAGGACGCCGTGCTGGCGCTCGAGGTGACCCCGCAGATCACCCCCGACGATCGCATCATCATGGCGCTGAACGTAAAGCAGGACACCGTTGGTGTGGTATTCGAAGGCGTGCCGTCGATCAACACCAACGAAGTTGAAACCGAGGTGCTGGTGGATAACGGTCAGACCGTCGTTCTGGGTGGTATCTTCACCACAGACAAGAACGTCTCGACAACCAAGACGCCGTTCCTGGGTGATCTGCCTTACATCGGCCGGCTCTTCAAGCGCACGCTCGAACGTGACGATAAGCAGGAGCTGCTGATTTTCATCACGCCGCGAATCGTTGCAGATTCATTGACGGATCGGTAATCAATCTGAGATAGACTAGCGACGCTTTGTGGCGTCGTTGGTCATGTCTGAGTCGAACATTTTTCTGGTGGGTCTCATGGCCGTGGGTAAAACCACGGTCGGCCGACTGCTTGCAGATTCCCTGCACATGACCTTTTACGACAGCGACCACGAAATCGAGGAGCGTGCGGGTGCAGACACCAGCTGGATCTTCGATGTCGAAGGTGAGCAGGGCTTTCGCGATCGCGAAGAGCAGGTCATCGACGACCTGACGCAGCTCAGCGGCATCGTTCTGGCTACCGGGGGCGGTGCGGTGCTTCGCGAGGCCAACCGCCAGGCTCTGGCATCCCGAGGGGTGGTCCTGCACCTGGACAGTCCGCTCGATCGCCTGGTGGAGCGCACCAAACGCGATAAGCGCAGGCCCCTTCTGCAGCAGGGGAATGTGCGCGAGACGCTTGCCCGTCTCATGAGCGAAAGAGGGCCGCTGTACACCGAAGTGCGTGATTACCGTTTTGTCACCGACCGGCAGAGCCCGAAGGTGCTGGCGAGGCGTATCGAAGACCAGCTGAGAGCCGATGGAGTGCTGAAGTGATTACCGTAAACGTTTCTCTGGGCGACCGCAGCTACCCCATTTACATCGGCGAGCAGCTTCTGCAGAACGACAGCCTGATTGCTGGCCTCGTTCCAGGCTCCCAGGTGGCCATCGTCACCAATGAAACGGTGGGCCCGCTCTATGCCGGGCCGCTCGTGGAGCGGCTGGGTAATAAGCAGGTAGACGTGCTGGAGCTACCGGATGGGGAAGCGTACAAAACGCTTTCTACCTACGAACGGGTTCTGGATTTCCTGGCAGGCAACAAACATCACCGCAGCACGACGGTGATTGCTCTTGGTGGCGGTGTCATCGGCGATATGGCGGGGTTTGCGGCTGCCACCTATCAGCGGGGGGTCAATTTCGTGCAGATCCCAACGACCCTGCTGGCGCAGGTGGACTCATCGGTGGGCGGTAAGACCGCCGTGAACCATGCCAGCGGTAAGAACATGATCGGTGCCTTTTACCAGCCCACTGCGGTGGTGGCAGACGTGGGCGTTCTTGCCACGCTGCCGGAACGGGAGCTGCGTGCAGGGCTGGCCGAGGTGCTGAAGTACGGCGTCATTGAAGATGCCGTATTTTTCGATGAGGTTGTCGCAGGGGCGCAGAAGTTACTGCAGCGTGATTCGCATCTGCTGTCTCGTGCGGTGCAGCGTTCCTGTGAGCTGAAAGCACAGGTTGTTGCGGAAGACGAACGGGAAACAGGCCGGCGCGCGATCCTGAATTTCGGCCATACTTTCGGTCATGCGATTGAGAATCTGCTGGGCTATGGCGAGCTGCTGCATGGTGAGGCCGTCGCGATCGGCATGGTCATGGCTGCAGACTTGTCAGTTCGGCAGGGTTGGCTGGCGCCAGAGCAGGGGCGTCGGATCAAAGCGGCGGTAGAGGCGCTGGAGCTGCCGGTTGCGCGGCCCGCGTCGGTTGCAGCCGCCGATATGGTTGGCGCATTCCAGATGGACAAGAAAGTGCTGGATGGTACAGTGCGATTCGTGCTGGCTCGGGATATCGGTGAGGTATTTGTCACTGATGCGGTTGCCCCGGAGCACTTGAACGCGACATTGAAAACGGACAATCTTTTGGATGCCGATGGCTGAAGGCGAACATGGATTTCTCGGGCTGACCCATAACCCGTTTACAGAGCCTGGAGACGAATTTTTCCCGGAGGGTGATAGAAAGACCCTGCTGGATCAGCTGCGTCATCTGAGCCAGTGGTCCCGGCACGTCATGCTCGTCACCGGCCCTCAGGGTGCCGGTAAGACCATGCTCTACCGCCAGCTCTCCATGACGCTGGAACCGAGGGTCAAAGCGGCCCGCATCAACGGACTGCTGATGAATTCCGCGAAGGACGTTCTGTCTGCAATCGTTCAGGGCTTTGGTGCGGCAATGCCTCAGGAGTCCAGTGTCGGTGTCATCGCCGAGACGCTCTCTGCCTACATGATTCACCAGGACCGGCAGGGCCGGTACTGCCTGGTGATGGTCGATGATGCGCATCGGCTGTCGTTCCAGTCACTGGAAGAGCTTCTGAAGATCGCCCGCAACAGCCCAGTGCGTTTTCTGTTCTTCGGCGAGCCGAGCCTGGTCAGCATGGTCGCGAAGAGCGCCGATCGGCTCGAAGTGGAATGGCACGAAATGCGGCTTTCGGGCTATTCCGAAAATGAAATACAGTCCTACCTTAACTGGCGTTTCGGACAGGCCCAGTACCGCGATAAGTTACCATTCACATCTGACCAGATTGCCAAGCTCGGCAAGATGTCTGCGGGCATGCCTGGAGAGATCAACCGGATCGCGGGAGACCTGCTCGAGCGCATTGAGTCTGGAGACAACGGGGAGAAACGCCGATTTCCTGTCGCGCACCGCCTGCTGGTGGTACTGCTGGTTGCAGTGGTCGGTGTGGCGTATCTGGTCTTCAGCGATAACGACGCGCGTCGCGAGCAGTCACGACAGGAAATTTCAGAGGTCACTAAAATTCCCCTTCCGGGCACCGTTGAGGAAACCCCGCAACCAGAGCCGCGGCAGCCCGAACTACCGGAACCGAAGGCGCTGAATCCGGTAGAAGAGGCAGCCACCGATGTACCCACTGGGGTGGCTGTGCGTCCGGAAGTTGAACCGGTTGCAGAGGAACCGGCGGTCAATCAGGTGGCTGAAACTCAAGCCGTGCCCCGGCAACAGCCGCAACAGGAGCCTCAACAGCCGGAGGCCAAACCTGAGCTGACGGTTGTGGAGCCTGACCCTGTTCCCGTCGAAGAGCGTGCCGTACCGTCGGTCAGCGAACCTCAAACCGCCTCTGCTGATGGCGCGGCGAAAGACGAATCCTGGCTGCTGGCGCAACCAGAAAACTACTTCACCATGCAGCTGGTGTCGGTCAGCAGCGAGGAGCGTGTCAGAGCCTTCATCGACAAGCAGAAGACGCCCGGTGACTTTGCCTGGTACACCCTCAAGCGCGAGGACCGAACGCTCTATGTGATTACCTACGGGTTGTTCGAAACTGTAGAAGCAGCCCGGGCGGCGAGCCAATCACTGCCTGAAGAGGTTGGAAACCTGGAGCCCTGGATCCGAAAGCTCAGTTTCGTTCAAGACGCAGCGCGGTAACATCTGTTTCCGGCGGTACGCCTTACCGCGGTTGAGCGACCATAGGTACCGCCCAGTAAAAGATCGGCGTGCCTCCGTATTCGTTTTCGATTGCTTGTTCGATGCTCTTTAGAAAGCGTTCGGTTACTACCACCTGAAACTGCACCAGTCGTTTGTTTCCTCTGACTTTCTCGGCCTGGGAATATTCTTCATGGGTCTCTCTGTGCCCACGGACCTCCTGGCTGATGAAGCTTGAAATATGTTCCTGCTCCAGCAGCCAGTCGATGAAGCTTTCCTCCAGCTCCGGCGGCAGGTTGACGATCAGTAGGATGGGCTTTTCCGCGGTCATTGGGCGTTCTCCAGGATGAATCTGCGGTACAGCATGGGCAGCAGAATCAGAGTCAGAAGCGTGGCGGTGATGAGGCCGCCAATGACGACAATGGCCAGCGGCCGCTGTATTTCGGAACCCGGCCCTTCGGCAAACAGTAGAGGTACCAGGCCGAAAGCGGCAATGCTTGCCGTCATCAGCACCGGGCGCAAACGTCGCCGGGCACCTTCGTAGACGATCTCCGACAGGGGCATTCCCGTAGCGCGTAGTTGATTGAAGTAGGAGACCATCACGACGCCGTTCAGCACTGCGATGCCGAGAAGCGCGATGAATCCGACAGACGCCGGTACGGATAGAAACTCCCCGGTGAGCCAGAGGGCGAGCACGCCGCCGACCATGGCGAAGGGTATGTTGGCGAGAATCAGCAGCGCTTGCCGGATGCTCCGAAAGGTGGAGAAGAGCATGAGGAATACGAGCCCGACACTCACCGGAATGACGAAAGCCAGTCGTGCTGCGGCACGTTGCTGATTCTCGAACTCACCGCCCCACGCCACAAAATAACCCTCGGGCAGGTCGACACCGGACGCTACGGCGGCGCGGGCTTCATCCACGAAACCCACCAGATCGCGGCCGGCAACATTGCTGCGCACGACGCTGAAGCGCTGGCCCTGCTCGCGCCCCACGGCCACGACACCTGATACCCGCTTCGGTTTGGCTACGAGCGCCAGGGGAACCGATGCACCGCTCGGCAGCAGTACTGGAGATTGCGCGAAGGCGCTTTCAGAGGCGCGAATGGTTTCTGTCCCACGGAGCAACAGTGGTGTGCGCCGGATGCCTTCCTGGACGATGCCGATCTGCTGACCCTCGATCAGTGAGCGCATGCTGCTCTGCAGGGCGGCGCCATCAAGCCCCAGCCTGCCGCTACGGCTTCTGTCGATGTCGAACTGCAGATACTGGATGCCCTCGTTCTGGCTGGTAAACACGTCCTCATTACCATCGATGCTGCGCAGCACGTCCGCAATTTCCTGTGCTTTGCGGTTCAAGACGCTCAAGTCAGGACCAAAGAGTTTTACCGCAACATCTCCTCGCACGCCGGTCAGCATCTCTGATGTCCGCATCTCGATGGGTTGGGTGAAGCCGTAGGCAACGCCTGGAAATTCCTCGAGGACTTCGCGTATGGCTTCCTGCAGCTCGTCTTTGCTGTCAAAGCGCCCGGTGTCGCGATCGGCGAGCACGAGAAAAGCGTCGCTTTCGTTGAGTCCCATGGGGTCCATGCCGATCTCGTCTGAACCGACCCGCGAAACGATGCGTTTGACCTCCGGCACCTGTTCGAGGATGGCGGCCTCCACACGTACGTCCAGATTGACGGATTCTTCCAGGGTGATCGATGGCAGCTTCTCCAGCTGCAGGACGATGTCCCCTTCATCCATGGTCGGAAGAAATGTTTTGCCGACGAAGGAATATGCAACAGCGGCAATCGCGATCAGAACACCACCTGCTGCAAAGGTGAGCGTCTGTCGTTGCATGCACCAGTGCAGGAGCGGGTCATATGCGGCCTGAATCTTCCGTGGCAGCCACGGCTCTTCATGGGGGAACCGGCGCATGAGCAGAGAAGCCAGAACGGGTATGACGGTGAGCGACAGGATCAGAGAACCGCCCAGAGCAAAGACGATTGCCAGTGCAACGGGTGTGAACAGTTTCCCTTCCAGCCCCTGCAGAGTCAGCAACGGAAGAAAAACGACGATGATGATGCCGATGCCGGTGGCGACGGGTACGGAAACGTCGCGCACTGCCCGATAGATCACGTGCAGCGTGGGTAGACGTGCGCTACCTGTGCGTGCGAGCTGGCTGGCAATGTTCTCGACCACCACAACGGCGGCATCCACAAGCATTCCGATGGCGATGGCGAGGCCTCCGAGGCTCATGAGATTGGCAGACATGCCGAACTGGCGCATCAGGATGAACGTCACCAGCGCGGCCAGCGGCAGGACCATGGCAACGGCGAGAGCCGCACGCAGATTGCCCAGAAACAGAATGAGCAGCACCACCACGAGTGCGGTTGCTTCAATGAGCGCTTTGCTGACCGTGCCCACAGCCTGGTTGACCAGCTTGCCGCGGTCGTAAAACACGTTGATGGATATGTCGTCCGGCAGAGCAGCGCGGATCTCTTCAAGGCGTGCGCGAACACCCTCCACCACTTCCTGAGCATTGGCACCCCTCAGCCCTAGCACCAGCCCTTGCACGGCTTCGGCCCCATGCGTTTCGCTGACGGCTCCTTTTGCGCTGACGGCTCCTTTAGCGCTGACGGCTCCGTATCGGGTCACGCTGCCGAGGCGTACTTCCGCTACGTCCGCGACCGTGATGGAAGCCTGCGGTGCTTGGCGAACGACGATGCGCTCTACGTCTTCCAACGATTGGATGCGCCCGATCGAGCGAACCAGCAGCACTTCCTCGCCTTCGTTCAGCCGACCGGCTCCGTCGTTGCTGTTGTTGCTCGTGATGGCCTCTCGCAGCATCTCCATGTCGATGCCTCGGGCGGCCATGCGGGCGGGATCAGGTACGACCTCGTAGGACCTGACGTGCCCGCCCAGGGAGTTCACGTCGGCCACGCCCGGTACAGTGCGGAGCGCAGGACGGATGGTCCAGTCGAGCAGCGTCCGCCGTTCCATGAGGCTCGCGTCACCGTCGACGGTGAACATGAACATCTCGCCCAGCGGGGTGGTCATGGGTGCTATGCCGCCCTGAACACTCGCGGGGAGCGTTTCCCAGACGCCGGACAACCGCTCGGCGACCTGCTGCCTCGCCCAGTAGATGTCCGTGCCTTCCGCAAAATCGACGGTGATGTCGGTGAGCGCATACTTGGCGATGGACCGGAGCATGACCTGATTGGGAATACCCAGCAGTTCGACCTCGATGGGGCTCGTGATGCGGCTCTCGATCTCTTCGGGTGTCATACCCGGCGCCTTGATGATGACCTTGACCTGGGTAGGCGAAACATCGGGAAAGGCGTCGATCGGCAGGCTGCGGAAGGCTTGAAAGCCCAGGAAGCTGATGGCGACTGCCAGAAGCAGCACCATGGCCCGCTGGCCCAATGCAAATTGGATGAGCGCTGCCATGGCTATTCGGCACCTTCGGTCTGCTCGAGCCAGAGCGCTTTGATTGCTGCCAGGCCTTTATCGAGCAGCGGCCGCTCCGGGTTCAGCGGTCCGCTGACGATCGCCTTTGTACCCGCTCGATCGAGCACCTTGACCGGCGTTGCGGCGACACCCGTTCCGGTCCTCTGAAACACCACGGTGCCCTTATCATCAGCGTTGACGACGGATGCCACCGGCACCTCCCAGGCCTGTTCGCCACCGCCGATGAATACGGTGACCCGCACAGCCTGGCCGGGTCGCACCCGATGAGCGTTGCTGTCGATTTCCGCTCTGAGGAGCACCGACTGGCTCGCCTCTTCAACGGCACCACCAAGGCTGCTGATTGTCGCGGCAACCTCCGGCAGTTCGACCAGGGAAACGCGGTCTCCCTGCCGAACCGCATCGATATGCTGTACGGGCAGCTTTGCTTCCACGAGCAGGGTCTCGCGATTGCCGACCCGAAACAGCGCCTGTGCCGGTTCCACCCGCTGCCCGGTTCGGGCGTAACTTTCGAGCACGATTCCTGCTTCCGGGGACCGTACCGGCAGGGTGTGGTTAATCTGCTGCGTCGATTCCAGGGCCTGGATCTGCACCTTTTCAAGACCCGCCATCTTCAGAAGCTGTGTATGGAGCTTGAACTGTGCAGCAGCCTTGCCTGCTTTTGCGCGTGTGTCCTCCAGGCGCTTGCGGGAGATTGCGCCGTCGTCAAAGAGTGATTTGTCGCGGCTGAGTTCAGTTTCGGTAAGGTGATGGTCGATGGCGGCGCTGATGAACGCGCGCTGCAGGTCGAGATGTTCAGGGCTCGCCACCTGCGCGATGACTGCACCCGCTTCGACGACCTGGCCTGGAACAGCAAGCACCTTGGTGACGACGCCTCCGTACAGGGCCGGCACGAAGTGCTCCTGGTCCGGCGGCACAACGATCCGCGCTGACACTTCTATGGATCGTGTGTGCCTGGCCCGCGCAGGAAGCGTAGCCGTCACACCCAGCCGTTGCAGCTGGCTGGCTTGAACGGCGATTTCCTCTGTTGCGCGGCTTGCGGATGTCAGGAAAAGAAGGAGGAAAAAGAGGGCCGTACGAATCATGGGGTTACTCCGGCTGCCTGGTTGTAGGCGGCGATACGGTGATTCAGCTGAACGGTCAGCTGGTGTTTCCGGGCGGTGGACGTCAGCGTCATCCGCTGCATGCGCAGGAGCTCCGGCAGGCTGAGTTCGCCGAGCTCATATGCGCGCTCTCCGGCCTGCAGGCGGTCTGTCAGCAGTTTGCTGTTGCGCTCGGCGAAGGAGAGCGCCTCACGGGTCACTTCGAGCTCGTGCTTCGCCTCGTGGAGCATCGCTCTCAGCTGACGTTGCACCCTGTCATGCTCAGCCAACGCCTCGGCCGCAGCGACATCGGCTGCGGCGACGGCTGTTGCCGCCGCGCCGCTGCCGCCCAGCGGCACATTCAAAGTGATGCCTACGCTGTCTTCGCTGCGCAGCCCGTCTGCCGGGTGTTCCCGCCGCGGCCCGATGGTGATGCTTGGCTGACCTTTCGCGGTCTTCCGGGCCAGTGTTGCAAAGGCGTTGGCACGACCCCGCTCCGATCTGGCCATTGCCAGCGCCGGGTGGCTCATAGGGATGGATTGCAGTTGGCTCAGAGTCTCGGTGACAAACGGTGGATGAACCGTAAGGCCCGTCAGTACCTGGAGCTTGCGGCTGGCATCTATCTCGCGAGCGCGAGTGGACAGCACGGCACTTTCCGCTTCAAGGCTGGCCGATTGTGCCAGCAGCAGGTCGGCGCGGGCGACATCCCCTGCCTTGTGGCGCCGCTCGACGAGTCCGCCGATCTGCTCGAACAGATGGAGCGCCCGCTCAGCGTTCTCGCGCTCGCTTCTGGCGGCGGCCAGCTCCCAGAGCTGTTCTCTGACCTGTCCGGCGATCTGCCAGCGTAGAAAGGCTTCCGCCTGGTTGGCCTCAGCGTTCTGGGCTGCCGCTACAGATCGGGCCGCACGTCGAGCGCCGAAGTTCCAGAGCGGCAGCGTCAGACCTCCTTCGTACTCCGTGAGATCATGATCGTTCTGCCACCGGTCGGTCTGATATCGAAGCGACAGGCTGGGGTTGCCGGAAAGCAGGCTGCTGCCGCGCTTCTGCCAGGCGTCGGCCTGCCTGAATCGAGGTGCGAGGGTCAGGCGCTCCGGCGCCTGTTCGATTGCGCGATCGGTGACTTCGGCGAGTGTAAGCGCCGGGTCCTCGGATAAAAGGGGATGATCTGCTGCTGATTGGGAGCCGATCAGCAGCAACGCCAACCCCACGGCCGTCGTGTATGCCTTCAACCTCACGGAGGAACCTTTGTCCGGGTTTGAAGATCTACCTTGCCTGGTAGACAGCCAGGACACTATCCGTCAAATGACGTAGTGCCCGTTCAAGTGCCCTGATCTTCGGCTGGCAACAGCAGATCTTCCAGAAAAAATGCGGAAAGCTCGGCGCGGCCACCCAGGCCAGCTTTCCGATAGACGGCGCTCGCGTGCTGCCTCACCGTGCGCTCACTCTTGCCCTGAAGGTCGGCAATCGACTTCAGCTCGAGCCCTTTGAGCAGCATGAGAGCGGTCTCGCGCTCTGTGGGTGACAACTGCCAGTCGAGGAACTGGCGGTTTATTTCGTTTCCCAGGCCCGTAATGAAGGTCTCGGTGCGCGCACGCCATTCGTCCCGTTCCTTTTCTCTCTGCACGGCCTCTGCTCTGGTTCGCTGCAGATCTCGGCCGGCGCGGCGATACCTCTGCCAGAAGAATGCAACGGCGCACAGGCCGAAAGTCGCTAGAGATATCTCCAGCACCACATGCAAAGACAGCAATGTATCGGGCTGATCGAAGAACAGATCCATCACGGTGCCGACCGACAGAAGCGACAGCACAACGATCAATATGCGGATCTGCTGGCGGTCGTCCATCTGGTTCAGCCGGCCCCGTAAGGGTTTAAGGCAGCTGGGTCGAACCCATCAGCCAGCGGTCCACCTCGCGAGCCGCCTCGCGGCCTTCGTTGATTGCGCGGACTACGAGAGACTGGCCTCGGCGACAGTCGCCGGCGGCGAATACACCTTCTACGCTGGTGGCGTACTTGCCGTACTCAGCCTTGTAGTTTGAACGCTCGTCGTACTCGATACCCAGAGGGTCACTGGCGCCGTGTTCCGGCCCGAGGAAGCCCATGGCGAGGAGAACCAGGTCGGCTTTCCAGTGCTTTTCGGTGCCGGGAACGTTCTCGATTCTGCCGTCGCGCATCTCCACTTCTGTGGTGTTGATGCCCGTGACACGACCGTTTTCGCCGGAAAAATCCACCGAGGAAATAGAGTAGATGCGAGGGTCTTCGCCGAAACGCTGCGTGGCTTCCTCATGACCGTAGTCCACCCGGAAGATTTTCGGCCAGGTGGGCCAGGGATTGTTGCCGGCGCGCTCTGCGGGCGGCTTCGGAAACAGCTCGAAATTCACGACGCTCTTGCAGCCATGACGCAGGGACGTGCCGATACAGTCGGTACCGGTGTCACCACCGCCGATGACGATGACATTCTTGTCTTTGGCAGAGATGTAGTTGCCATCTTCATGGTTGCTGTCGAGATAGCTCTTGGTGTTTGCAGTAAGGAATTCCATGGCGAAATGCACACCTTCGAACTCACGACCCGGAATAGGCAGGTCGCGCGGCAGCGTAGCGCCGGTGGTGTAGAGCACCGCGTCATGCTGATCGCGAATAGCGCGGATATCGACGGTGCCTTCCGTGCCGTCGCCGATGTTCTGGTTGGTATGGAAGGTAATGCCCTCGTCTTCCATCAGCTTCACACGACGCTCTACAACACCCTTCTTTTCGAGCTTCATGTTGGGAATGCCGTACATCAGCAGACCGCCAATGCGGTCGGCCCGCTCGTAAACGTTCACCGTGTGGCCAGCTCTGTTCAGTTGCTGTGCAGCGGCGAGGCCTGCAGGGCCTGAGCCGATAACGGCAACGGATTTGCCGGTGCGGTTCTGCGGCGGCTCGGCAACGACCCAGCCTTCAGCGAAACCGCGGTCGATGATCGACATCTCGATGTTCTTGATGGTGACAGCCGGGTCGGTGATTCCGAGCACGCATGCGCCTTCGCAGGGTGCCGGGCATACGCGGCCCGTGAACTCCGGGAAGTTGTTGGTCTTGTGCAGACGGTCGAGCGCTTCGCGCCACTGTCCCTTGTACACCAGATCGTTCCACTCGGGAATCAGGTTGTGTATCGGGCACCCTTCACCGGACTGACAGAACGGCACACCGCAGTCCATGCAGCGGGCGCCTTGTGTTGTCAGGCGTTCTACGTCGTGGTCTGTGTATATTTCCTTGAAGTCCAGCAGCCGCTTCTCAGGCGCGCGGTAGGGCGCGGCATTGCGGGCGAACTCCATGAAACCTGTTGGCTTTCCCATAGTCCTTTCGATCTTCTGTTTGTTCAGTTAGCCGGCACTGACGGCATTCTTTCGTTCTTCGAGCACCCGTTTGTAGTCGGTCGGCATGACCTTCACGAAGCGGCTCACCTCACGGCTCCAGGACTTCAGTACCTCCGCTGCAACGGTGGAGCCGGTGTAGCGCTGGTGCTGCTCGATGAGATGCTTGAGCTCTGCAATATCCTCATCGGCCTCCAGACGCTCAAGTTCCACCATGTCTTTGTTGCAACGCTCCGGGAATCGGCCTTCCGGGTCCCAGATATAGGCGATGCCGCCGCTCATGCCGGCTGCGAAATTGCGGCCGGTATGACCGAGGATGACCACGCGGCCGCCGGTCATGTATTCGCAGCCGTGGTCGCCCACGCCTTCAACGACGGCCAGTGCTCCGCTGTTGCGCACGCAGAAGCGCTCAGCTGCAACGCCGCGGAAGTAGCATTCGCCGCTGGTCGCACCGTAGAGCACGACGTTGCCGACGAGGATGTTCTCTTCAGCTTTGAACGGGCTGATTTTCGGCGGATAAACGATGATTCGGCCGCCTGAAAGCCCCTTACCCACGTAGTCGTTGGTATCACCTTCCACTTCCAGGGTCACGCCGCGCGCAAGCCAGGCGCCGAAGCTCTGACCGGCACTGCCGTGAAACTTGAAGTGGATCGTATCGTCCGGAAGCATCTCGGGGCCCACTTCGCGGATGATTTTGTTGGACAGCATGCCGCCCACAACACGGTTCGTGTTGACGATCTCGAGCGTCTTTTCGACCCGGCTCTTACCCTCGATGGCTGGTTGTGCAAGCTCCATGAGCTGGTTGTCGAGCGCTTTGTCGAGCTCGTGATCCTGCTCGTGAATGCAGTAGGAGCCAAGGAACTCGTCCGGTTTCTGTGCCGGTGTGAGGATGGTGGAAAGATCCAGACCTCTGGCCTTCCAGTGATCGACCGCCTTCTCGGTGTGCAGGGCATCAACGCGGCCGACCATCTCGTTGATGTTTCGGAAGCCGAGCTCAGCCATGATCATGCGCAGCTCTTTGGCCACCATGAAGAAGTAGTTGATGACATGTTCCGGAGAGCCGGCGAACTTCTTGCGCAGCTCCGGGTCCTGTGTGGCGATGCCGACCGGGCAGGTATTGAGATGGCACTTGCGCATCATGATGCAGCCCATGGCGATGAGCGGCGCCGTTGCGAAGCCGAACTCTTCTGCTCCGAGGAATGCGGCCATAGCGACATCGCGACCGGTTTTGAGCTGGCCATCCGTCTGCAGAACCACACGGGAACGCAGGTTGTTCATCACCAGAGTCTGATGGGTTTCGGCAATACCCAGCTCCCACGGCACGCCGGCGTGCTTGATGGAGGTGAGCGGCGAGGCGCCCGTGCCACCTGTGTCACCGGCAATCACCAGGTGATCTGCCCGCGCCTTG
>JAUIKX010000283.1 GCA_030430515.1 Gammaproteobacteria bacterium
CTTCCACTCGCTGCCTCAGTGCATCGAGCTCCGCCTGCAGGTCTGTGTCCGCGCCTTCGGGCTGTGATCGCAGTTTTGCTCTCTTGGTCTTCAGGTAATCGCTGACAAGCCCGCCACCCACACCGATGGCCACGACCAGTACGATCATCGTCCAGAGGTCCATATTCGTCTCCCGGAAATTTTCTGTGTTTATCTTATCGGCTGAACGATGCCGATGCCGCTGACCTGACGGGCGATGCTCGGAGCGCCCGTATAAAGCACTTTTGCGGTGCCTGCCACATCGACGTTCAAATGTTCGGATGCGTGCACGACCACTTCGCCGCTACCGCGCACCTTGATTTCACTGGAGCGCGTCACGAGCCCCGGCGCTTCCACCTGGGCGGCTCCAACCAGATCGATGACCTGACGACGGGCCTGTCCGCTGATGCGAAAGAGCGTTTGTCCCGACCCAAGAAGGGATAGCTCTTCAAGCTGGAGCCCTGAGAACTCGAACGTCCCGCTACCGTTGCTTTCCAGCACCAGGTGAGCACTGCGCAGCCCCATCGAACGCACATTGGAATGGCCGTTGACGAGCACCTCTCTCAGCTCCGGCACGCGCACCAGCAACATGATCGGCACACCGGGCCGGGCGGCTACGAACAGCACCCCATCGCTCACCTGCACCAGGGCCTGCTCGAAAGAATTCGACGGGCTGAGGTTGACCACTTCGAACACCGATGCCGGCTCGATGAGGACATCCACCTCGCCATGCAGCTCCAGCCGGGAAAACGGCGAGACCTCCTCTGCGATGGCCTCGGGAGTGAAACTGCTCGCCAGCACGAGCAACATGACGCTCAACGCTCTCATGTAGAAGCCTTGCTGGTCTCTTCACGGTCCAGCTCGTGCAGCGCCTTGTGAAGCTCGTAGCTGCCGGAGGTTACATGGGATTCCATACGCCGCAAACGCAGCTCCGCCTGAGCCATTACCGACTGAACGTTCTTGAACTGAGCGCGCGGCGGAAGCTCGACGCTTTCCTCCACCTCTTCAGCGCTCACCGACTGACGACTCGATCCACGTGCATGCTTTCGGCTACGCCTGGAGCTGCGCCGACGCCGTCCTCGCGATCTGCGTCGGCCCGGTTCGCTGCCGCCATCATCGAGCACGAAGCCGGCGATGAAATAGGCCGGGAAAGCCAGCCCCGGAAAGAAAAGCAACGCAGTGATGGCCATACAGCGCACCATCCACGGCTCCATGTTCCAGTACCGCGCGAGCCCCGCGCAGACACCCATGATCTTGCCGCGCGAGCGGTCGCGGGTGAAGCCATAGGCTCTCCGCTCGGAAACATCGTCGACCGGTGCGCTTTGCTCAGATTGAGACTGGGCACGCTCGCGTCGGCTGGAGGTCTGCCGCTCCAACCGCTCAGAGGCCTCATCGATGAAAGCCGTAGCACGGCTGGTCCAGTCCGACAGATCGTCCCTGGCGGTATTGGCCAGGTCCTGCACGGCAGTTTCCAGCCGTTCCAGTGCATCCTTCAGTTCCCGCTGCGATCCGGCTTTGCTGGCTTCCGGATCTGCAGCATGTCTTTTGCTGTCTTCGTCCACGCTGGCTCCTGCTACTTATTCGTGATCCAGCCGCTTACGCCAGTCCGGCGTTTCGGCATCGAGAATCGCTTCGAGGGTGCTGATGCGGTCGACCATCCGTTCGGCCTGAACCGTCAGCGCCTCGAGATCCGCTCGCTCCTGATCTGACATGGCGCTGGCAAGACGTTGCTTGCTGCGGTAGTGCATGAAGATCCAGGTGGGTGCCACGATCACGAGAAACAGCACCGTCGGGACAAAAACTGCGACGACTAAGCCGTCCATTCATTGCTCCTTTCTATTGGCTGAAAGTGTTGGCTGGGTATATTGACAGCACGTTTCACCAGACGACGGCTCAGTGCTGCGCCCGGTCGGAGGTTTCACCACCCTGCATGCGCTTCTTCAGCGCTGCCAGCTCGTCTTCGAGGCTTTCGTCAACTTCGAGCTCGGCGATTTCCTCCGACAGGGTCTTCTGCCCCATGTCATAGGACTCGATCTGCCCTTCCAGGTCATCCATCTTGCGCTCGTAGAGTTCGAAGCGCTGCATGGCGTCTTCGATGTTGTGGTCGGAAAGCTGGCGCCGCACCCCAAGACGGGTTTGCGCTGCCTGACCTCTCATGATGATGGCGTTCTGACGCACTTTGGCATCTTTGATCTTGGCCTGAAGCGCAGCGATGTCCTCGTTCAGCTTGGCCAACGTACCACCGAGCACATCGAGCTCAGCATCGATCGCCTGAACAGCCTCCGCGGCTTTATTGCGCTCAGACAGCGCGCCTTTGGCGAGATCATCACGGCCTTTGTTCACGGCGACTTCCGCTTTGCGCTCCCACTCGGCAGCTTCGGCGGATAGCACCTCACGGCGTCGTTCGAGCTCCTTACGGTCGGCGATGGCCCGGGCAGAGGTGCTGCGCACTTCAACCAGAGTTTCTTCCATTTCCTGGATGATCAGGCGAACCATCTTTTCCGGGTCTTCCGCCTTGTCGAGCAGTGAGTTGATGTTGGAATTGACGATGTCGCTCATGCGAGAAAAGATTCCCATGTCTCTGCATACCTTCGTTGTTTGGACGGGTACTGTCTGTATTACAGGAACCGTGCCAGAATTCGAAATAATCGTATCCTATTGATATTTATACACTTTATTCGAATGCGTACAAACCGCACAAAGATCTCTGTGGGAAAACAAACCAAGATTTGGTGAAATACGCACATGCGTGGTGAGACTGATCGACTGCTGGGCGAAGCCCCCTCATTCCTCAAAGTGCTCGAGGAAGTATCGCTCGTCGCGCCGCTGGAAAAGCCGGTGCTCATCGTCGGCGAGCGAGGTACCGGCAAAGAGCTCATCGCCTCCAGACTGCACTTTCTTTCCAATCGATGGGAGGGTCAGTTCCTCAAAATGAACTGTGCTGCCATCGCCGATTCGCTGCTGGAGACCGAACTGTTCGGGCACGAAGCCGGCGCTTTCACAGGTGCGACGAAAACCCACCAGGGCAGATTTGAACGGGCACACGGCGGCACCCTTTTTCTCGACGAGCTGGCCACGACCTCCACACTGGTACAGGAGAAGCTCCTCAGGGTCATCGAATATGGCGAGTTCGAACGGGTCGGCGGCAGCCGCACCCTGACCTGTGATGTGCGGCTGATCGCAGCGACGAATGTGGACCTTCCATCGTTGGCCGCCGAAGGCAAATTCCGCTCTGATCTGCTTGACCGTCTGGCATTCGACGTCATCACTCTGCCGCCTCTGCGGGAGCGCGAAGCAGACATAGAAATTCTCGCCGAGCACTTTGCGGTCAGCATGGCAAAAGAACTCGGATGGGAGTATTTCTCCGGCTTCTCACCAGAGGCGATCGACTTGCTGAACAGTCATCCCTGGCCGGGCAATGTGCGGGAGCTCAAAAACGTTGTGGAAAGAGCCGTCTACAAGACGGAAGCCGGCGAGCCCGTAGAGACGATTGTTCTCGATCCCTTCGAGTCACCTTACCGCCCGGCGAGCGATAACCATGGGTCGCCCGCAGGTCCGAAAGCAGTCCCGCAAACTTCGTTTCCGATGGATCTCAAGTCGCACGTACAGGAGATCGAAATCGCGACCATCGAAGCGGCCATGGAAGAAGCCAAACACAACCAGAAAAAAGCCGCAGAACTCCTGTCGCTGACCTACCACCAGCTCCGCGGCTATCTGAAGAAGTACGAGCTTGTGGGCAGCGGCGCCGACAACTGAGCCGGCGCCGAAAAGCCCGCCCTGAAGCTACTCGCGCTCTACCCAGCGGCTGATTGACGCGGCGCTCGCCCCGCTGATCGACGGATCATCCAGCGGGTTGTCATTGCTCCAGAGATAGCTGTTGTTCCAGACAAAGTTGTCGGTCCAGAGGTCTCCGTTGTTCCAGACGAAATTATTGTTCCAGACGAAATTATTGTTCCAGACGAAATTATTGTTCCAGACGAAGTTGTTGTTCCAGACAAAGTTGTTGTTCCAGACAAAGTTGTTGTTCCAGACAAAATTGTTGTTCCAGACGAAGTTATTGTTCCAGACAAAGTTGCCGTTCCAGACCGTACCTTCTTTATCCAGCAGGCCATATCCGCTCTCAGACATGATCCCGTAGCGGCCTTCCGCATCTCGATTGGCAATGCCGACATAGTGGGCGTCGCCGGCAAGGTCCGCAGCGATGTCCATACCGGAGTTGGCACATTCAGAAATGTCGGACCCTGCCGCCGCCGCAGCATCGACGAGCCCGGCTCCCTGCTGGAAAATCGAATAGGTCATCTTTCCGTGAGCGGTCAAACCCGCTCGTGCAGTGGCCAGCAGTCGGCACTTGACGTCGTCCGGCTCCAGTCCGGGCTCGTTTTCCAGCATCAGCGCTACAACGCCGCTGACCACTGCTGCAGCCTGCGAGGTGCCCGACATCTGAAACAGGTCAGGGTTGGCGGTCT
>JAUIKX010000008.1 GCA_030430515.1 Gammaproteobacteria bacterium
AAAGCGCTGTGGGACCCAACGACAAATCAATCACTTACGTGATCGATTTGCGCTTGGCCATCCTCCCCTCCGGATCAGGAGGCCAGACACTAGCAGCCTGTTTTTCAACAGCCTGCTAGGGCAGGGCAGTTCTGTCGGAGACCACATCGTTCCAGGCGCTGACCTGGAGCGCATGGGGGTCGAGCCAGCGCAGCGCCTCGACGATGGCGCCGGCCATCTTTCTATCGGTGATCAGAGAGATGCCTGAATCGATGGCCCGTCGCCGGATGTGGAACCCGTCCGGTCTGCCCATCTCGTCGTAGAGTTTCGGAATGTTGATGACCAGGTCGACCAGCCCTTCCGACATCACGTTGAGGCTCTCCTCATCCTTGTTGACCACCGTGCACTCGATACCGATGGAGCGCAGCATTTCTGCCGTGCCCTCGGTCGCATAGATCGGCAGATTCAGCTTCTCTTTGATGGTGTGCGCTTCGTCGCTGAACCAGAATTTGTCCTCCCACGGGCCGAGAGACATGAGGATGCCCTTTTTGGGGAAGCGGAAACCTGTTGCGAGCAGTGCGTGCATCAGCGCTTCGTGCTGGCTCGCTCCGACGCAACCAACCTCACCAGTGCTCGACATCTCCACGCCGAGCAGCGGGTCTGCTCCGACAAGGCGAGAGAATGAGAACATGGGCAGCTTGACGCCGACGTAGTTCAGATCGAGCGCATCGCGCTTTGCGTGGATCGGCTTCTCACCGAGCATGCAGCGCGTTGCTTCTTCGGCAAAGTTGACGTCGAGAACCTTCGACACGAACGGCAGACTTCGTGAGGCCCGAAGATTGCATTCGATGACCTTCACCCAGTTCTGTTTGGCCAGAAACTGCATATTGAAGGGGCCTGTGATTTCCAGCGCTTCGGCCAGCTCCGCGGCTATTTCCCGCACCCGCCGAATCGTCGGCAGATAGAGCTTCTGCGGGGGCAGCACCAGGGTGGCATCGCCGGAGTGCACGCCGGCATCTTCAACGTGCTCGCTGATCGCCCAGTGAACGAGCTGGCCGTTCTGGGCAACCGCGTCAATTTCGATTTCGCGGGCGTGGGTCTCGAACTTCGACAGCACGACGGGGTGCTCTTTGGATACGTGTTTGGCCCGTTGGAGAATGCGTTCGAGCTCCTTGGGTTCGTGGGCCACGCTCATTGCGGCGCCGCTGAGTACGTAGCTGGGGCGAACCAGAACCGGAAAGCCACCCAGCTGTTTGACGGTTTCGTCGACGTTGGTGGTGTCGGTGACATGCGTCCAGGCCGGCTGGTCGATGCCGAGATCATCGAGCAGGGCGCTGAACTTCCGGCGGTCTTCCGCCCGGTCGATATTGGTGGGGCTGGTACCGAGTATCTTCAGACCGGCCTCATGCAGACGTAGCGCCAGATTGTTGGGCAGCTGTCCGCCCATGCTGACGATGATGCCCTCGGGCTGTTCCCGTTCGTACAGGTCGCATACCGACTCCACGGAAATTTCGTCGAACACCAGGTGGTCTGTGGTGTCGTAGTCCGTGCTCACCGTTTCAGGATTGCAGTTGAGCATGATGGTTTCAAAGCCGAGACGGGCTGCAGCCTCCACGGCGTTGACGCCGCACCAGTCGAACTCCACACTCGAGCCGATCCGGTAGCAACCGGAGCCCAGCACCAGCACTTTGCGACGCTTCGATGGCGGCACGTCGTCGGCGAAGCTCGAGTAGCTGGCGTACAGATAGTTGGTTTCCGCTGGAAACTCCGCCGCCAGCGTATCGATCTGGCTGTAGTGCGGCACGATGTCGTGGCTCTTGCGAAGCGCGCGTACCGAATGCTCGCTCTGATCGCTCAAGCGCCCGATGGCTTGATCGGAGAAACCGAGCACTTTCGCTTCTCTGAGCGTTTCGGGGCACAGAGTCTGCCCCTGCTCTTCGAGCTTGGTCTCCATTTCGACCATGCGCGCAAGGTAGCTCAGAAACCACCGGTCGATTCCCGTGGCCTGATGGATCTCCTCCACCGAGTAGCCCTGTCTGAGGGCGGCGGTGATGGCGAATGGTCTTTGCGGGGTGGGTCTCAGGTCCTGTGCGAGATCCTTGATCTCACCGAACAGTGAGCTGCTCACGCCGTCTGCGCCAATATCGAGCATGCGCACGGCTTTCTGCAGAATCTCGGCGAAGTTCCGGCCGATCGACATGACTTCGCCGACGCTCTTCATCTCGCTGCCGATTTCCACCGTCGCGCCTTCGAACTTGTTCAGGTCCCAGCGGGGCATCTTGCAAACCAGATAATCCAGCGCCGGCTCGAAAAACGCACTGGTGCGTCTGGTGATGCCGTTGGTGATGTCCGGAAGCGCATACCCAAGCGCCAGCTTGGCGGCCACGTAGGCCAACGGGTAACCGGTGGCCTTACTCGCCAGGGCGCTCGATCGCGACAGCCTGGCGTTCACCTCGATGACCCGATAGTCGTTGCTGAACGGGTCGAGGGCGTACTGAATGTTGCACTCCCCGACGATGCCGAGATGGCGGATGGTCTTCACGGCGATGGTTCTGAGCTTCTGGTACTCCTCGTCGGTGAGCGTCTGCGACGGCGCTACGACGATCGATTCACCGGTGTGAATGCCCAGCGGATCGAAGTTCTCCATGTTGCAGACGGTGATGCAGTTGTCTCTGGCATCTCGGACGACTTCGTATTCCACTTCTTTCCAGCCGCGCAGCCCTTCTTCCACGAGCACCTGCGGCGCACCGTCATCGAAAGCCCGCGTCAGAGCTTTGTCCAGATCCTCGGCATTGTCGACGTAGGAACTGCCTTTGCCGCCCAGCGAAAATGCACCCCGCAGCATAAGCGGCAGGCCGATCTCCGCGGCGGCGGAGCGCGCTTCTTCCAGACTGTCACAGGCGAAGCTTCTTGCGCTTTTTACGTCGATGGCATCCAGCCGATCCTTGAACAGCTGCCGGTCTTCTGTCGAACGAATCACTTCGACGGGGGTGCCCAGCACGCGCACGCCGTATTTTTCCAGAATGCCCTGGTCGTGCAGCTCGATGCCGCAGTTCAGGGCGGTTTGGCCGCCGAAGGCCAGGAGCAGCGCGTCCACCTGTTCCTTCTCGATGATCTGTGCAACGAACTCCGGCGTGACCGCATTCAGGTAGATTTTGTCAGCCATGCCCTCGCTGGTCTGAATCGTCGCGATGTTCGGGTTGATGAGAACGGTGGTGATGCCTTCCTCGCGCATGGCCTTCAGGGCTTGAGATCCTGAGTAGTCGAACTCTCCGGCCTGTCCGATCTGCAGTGCGCCGGAGCCGAGCAGCAGAACGCATTTGGGTTTGTTGGGCAGGTAGGCACCGTACATGGCGTGATCCTCTGTGTGCGTCAGAGCAGGTTGATGAAATCGTCGAACAGGTAGGCGGTGTCCGTGGGCCCGGGACAGGCCTCAGGGTGGAACTGAACGCCCATGAACGGTTTGCTCCTCGAACGTAAGCCTTCATTGCTGCCGTCGTTGATGTTGACGAACCAGCTTTCCCAGCCTTCAGGTATCGAATCGTCATCGACGGCGTAGCCGTGATTCTGGCTCGTGATATAGGAGCGGCGGGTGAGCAGGTCCTGTACGGGTTGGTTCACACCCCGGTGACCGTAAGGCAGTTTGTAGGTGCGGGCGCCTGCGGCCAGAGCGAGAATCTGGTTGCCCAGACAGATTCCGAACACAGGCTTGTCACCGCGGCTCAGCATCTGTCTGACCTGTTCGACCAGAGGGCTCAGATTGCTCGGGTCTCCGGGGCCGTTGCCGATCAGCACGCCGTCGACCTCGTCCCAGTACTGCAGAAGGTCGTCGTGCCAGGGGGCGCGCAGAACGCTCACGCCGCGTTGCAGCAGAGATCGAACGATGTTGTCTTTTGCGCCTGCGTCGACAAGCAGGACCCTTCTGTCTCCGCCGGCATAGCGCTGAGTTGTGGCGGGCGCGACGGACCGAAACACCTCGTCCGTCATATCCACCTGATCAGCGGTTTCAGGTGCACAGTGCGCGCCCTGGCTCTGAAGCAGATACCCCGGCATGGTGCCGTGCTCTCTGAGGCGACGGGTCAGCGCGCGCGTATCGATTCCGGAAATTGCGGGAATGCCTTGACTCTTGAGCCAGTCGCCAAGAGATCGAAGCCCTGCATGATGGCTGTGCTGTTCGCAGTACGACTGCACCACCAGCCCCTGAACCTGAATCTCGGCCGATTCGTAGGGCCCCTCGATGCTCTGCGGAGCCCTTGCCGCCGGCACGCCGTAGTTGCCGATGGAAGGGTAGGTGAGCACGAGTATCTGGCCGCGGTAAGAGGGGTCTGTGAGCGTTTCCACGTAGCCGGTCATGGCGGTGTTGAATACCACCTCTCCGTGAACGGCGCGATTGGCGCCAAATGAGACACCGCGTAGCGAGGTGCCGTCGTCCAGCGTTAAGCGCATGCAATACGTCCTGTTTCATTGCACCTTTGTGCGGAAGCTTTGACTATAGCTTTCAGTCCGCCGGGCAACTGTGATGCGCTGCTGACAATGGCCGAGATGCGAGCATCGGCGAGCAACACACTTGACGGAGTTTGCGCTCGCACGGCTTTTCACTGACGAAATCCATACAAACTGATACGACCGTCAAGTTCTGGGGCCGAATTTCTCGGGTATCATTGCGTCGCACCGCTTAAGTTTCGGTGTGGTCGCGTCAAGGACGACACGTGCGCTCTGCATGGTCTACTCGCTGATGGTCGCGTCCTGCATTCACCCAAACACGAGATAGATTGAGACATGCATATTCTCGGAATCTCCGCTTATTACCACGATAGTGCGGCGGCGCTGGTAACGGATGGAAAGATCGTTGCAGCCGCGCAGGAAGAAAGATTCACCCGTAAGAAGCACGACCCTGCCTTTCCGAAAGAGGCGGTGAAATATTGCGTGGAAGAAGCGGGTATCAGCCTGTCTGACGTCGATCATGTGGTCTTTTACGACAAGCCCCTGCTCACTTTCGAGCGTCTGCTCGAAACCTATCTGGCCTATGCGCCGAGCGGTTTTAGCTCGTTCAAAGCCGCTATGCCGGTATGGCTGCGGGAAAAACTGTTTCTCAAGGATCTGATCAAGAAAGAGATCGCTGAGATTCGCGGCTGCAAATCAAAAGAAGTGGACAACGTGCTCTTCACCCAGCACCACCAGTCCCACGCGGCCAGTGCGTTCTACCCGAGCCCGTTCGAGAAGTCGGCGGTCATGTGTCTGGACGGCGTCGGCGAATGGGCAACCACAACCGTATGGCTGGGTGACGGCAACAAGCTGGACCTTCAGTGGGAGATCGATTTCCCCCATTCCATCGGCCTGCTGTATTCGGCCTTCACCTACTTCACCGGTTTCAAGGTGAATTCCGGTGAATACAAACTCATGGGTCTTGCTCCTTACGGCGAACCCAAATACGTGGACCTCATCTACGATCATCTGATCGACGTCAAGGAAGACGGTACGTTCCGCATGGATATGAAGTACTTCAACTATGCGAACGGCCTGACCATGACGAACAAGAAGTTCGCGGAGGTGTTCGGTGGGCCGGAGCGTAAGCCGGAAACGCCGATCAGTCAGCGTGAAATGGACATCGCGGCCTCCATTCAGGTGGTGACCGAAGAGATCGTCATGAAGCTGGCGCGTACCGTTCAGAAAGAGCTGAACGTGGACAATCTGTGTCTGGCAGGTGGTGTAGCACTCAACTGTGTTTCCAACGGCCGTTTGCTTCGCGAAGGCCCGTTCAAAAACATCTGGATTCAGCCTGCCGCAGGTGATGCCGGTGGTGCGCTCGGCGCGGCTCTGGCAGTGTGGCACGACTACCACGACAAACCACGCGTTGCCGATGGGCACGACGACGTGCAGAGCGGTTCCTATCTCGGACCCCGCTGGTCGGACGATGAGATCAAGAAGCAACTCGACGCCAAAGGAGCCGTATATCAGCGGCTCGATGAGGCCGAGATGATGCCGAAACTTGCTGAAGTGCTTGAAGACGAAAACGTCGTCGGCTGGTTCCAGGGGCGCATGGAGTTCGGCCCCAGGGCGCTGGGCGGCCGTTCGATCATCGGCGACCCCCGCAGCAAAAACATGCAGTCGGTAATGAACCTGAAGATCAAGTATCGGGAATCTTTCCGGCCGTTTGCACCGTCCGTACTCGCGGAGCACGCCTCGGAGTATTTCCATCTGGATTCGTGCAGCCCCTACATGCTCATCGTTGCGCCGGTGCATGAGAGCAAACGCATCGCGATGACCGAAGAGCAGCAGAAGCTGTTCGGCATCGAGAAGCTCAACGTGCCGCGCTCGGAACTACCGGCGATTACACACGTGGACTACTCCGCGCGCGTGCAGACGGTGCACAAACACACCAATCCCAAGTATCACGCGCTGCTGTCCGCGTTCAACGAGCGTACAGGTTGCCCGGTTCTGGTTAACACGTCGTTCAATGTGCGCGGTGAGCCGATCGTGAATACGCCGGATGATGCGTACCGGTGCTTCATGCGCACGGAGATGGACTACCTCGTTGTCGAGAACTTCCTTCTCAAGAAGGAAGACCAGCCAGAGATGCCGGATGATGGTTCCTGGAAAGAAGAATTCGAGCTGGATTAATAGCCATGACTAATCACGAAATACCTGAACTGGATAGCAAAGGCCTGCGAAGCTTCGGCCTGACCACGGGCGCCATCGTCATGGGCCTGTTTGGTCTGTTCTTCCCCTGGCTGCTGGAAGTGTCCATTCCGAAGTGGCCCTTCATTCTCGGCGGCGTGCTGGGCGCATGGGGGCTCGTGCACCCCAACAGCCTGGGCCCGATATACAAGGGCTGGATGAAGTTCGGACTGCTGATCAGCAAGATCACCACGCCCATCGTTCTGGGCATCGTGTTCTTCCTGGTGCTGATGCCCATGGGCCTGATCCTTCGGCTGTTCAGAGACCCGATGAACCGTAAAGTGCACACGGACGATCCTTCGTACCGTGTGATCCACGAACCCACCGAGCAATCAATGGAGCGACCCTTCTGATGTTGGATCTCATGAAAGACCTCTGGACGTTCATGCGCGTTCGCAAGAAATTCTGGCTTGCACCGCTTGTTCTGGTGATGCTGCTTCTGGGTGCGTTGATCGTTCTGTCGCAGGGCTCTGCGGTAGCACCGTTTATCTACACCCTGTTCTAGGCGGAAATGCCCCGCCAGACATCCCGATTGCGGTCACTCACGGTGGCCGCAGTCGCTATGGGACTCATCACGTCGATCACGCTTGTTCTGTTCGATGTTGCGGCTTACTGGCTGTTGCCGCACAAGTACACGCTGCAATTTGCCAAGTACCGCGCGGTTCCCACCCAGGTTACCGGCGGCCGTGGCGGCTACCCCTACGACTACTTTGTGGCACACGAAGAGCGCGGCTTCGACATCGGTGCAAACAAGAAGGCACGCCATTCGGTAGAGAGCCTCGAGTATCCGATCTGGTCCAACAGCCTCGGCTGCTTCGATGAGGAGCCGGTGGTTGGTGCGCCCTACACCTACCTCGTTGGTGACAGCTATACGTGGGGGTATGCGACCTTCGAAGACAAGTTCGGCACGCTGGTGGCTTCGGAGACCGGCGCGCAGGTTCTCAAATGCGGGGTTACCCACACCGGCCAGAGGCATCAGCTCCTCAAGCTGCAGGAGATTGCCGCCAAGCTCGGTCGGCCGCCGGGAGCGATGCTGGTGTTCTGGTACCACAACGACGTGGCCAACGACTTCTCGTTTCCGCACAGCACCGTCGTGGATGGCTGGCAGGTAGACCAGGTCTTCCTGGGCCCGGACGACCAGAAAATACGTGTCGAGCGTGAACTGCTGCAGGAACAGGTTCGGGAGCAGCTCGCAAGGCTGGCCAAGAAAAAGCCACGCAAGCGCGACGCCCTGCTGCGCTACTCGCTGACCGCCAACCTCGTCTCATGGGCTTTCGAATCCCTGTCGTCTGAAGTCGTCAGAACCGCGGGTGGCAAACCGCCGGAGCGGCGTAGCATCTACGACATACCCATCGAGAAGGACGGACACTTCTGGTACGCGGATAACCCGCAGGCAGCGGCGAACAAAACCGCACTCCTGGACCTTGCCGGCTACGCGGCTGCGAACGGATCGAAGTATGCAGTCATACTGATACCGCCTAGAGAGCATACGACAGACAGCGCCTGGCATCAGGACGTGCACGCGTTTCTTGAGGCTCACCAGATCCGCTATCTGGATCTGGCAGACCCGTTTGCTGAACGGGACTACGCTGCTGACGATGTGTTCTGGCTCGACGGCCATTTCAACGCTTACGGAAACCGAGTGCTGGCGGATATTCTCGAAAGCGAATTTGCTGAATTTTTTGTGGAGCCTTCTGACCAATGAGCCAGATCAAGAGTCTGACCATCATCCTTGCCATCAGCGTCGGGATGCTTGTCGTGGTGGAATTCGCCGCACGATTGAAGTGGGGAGCGCCGCCCCTCGATGCACGTTACGAGTGTGCCAGCTCCGCGGCTGATGAGGACTTCAAGGTCTTCACCTATGGCGGTTCGACGGTCTATGGAACGCCGATACCCGAGTACGGTTTCGTTGCGCAGCTTTCCTCGGCATTTCGCACGATGGATGGCAGGGACGTGACCGTATGCAACATCGGTGAAGGCGGTCGGGATTCCAGCGGCGTGGTGCTCGACCTGGAAAGGACGCTGGGTTACGAGCCGGATGTGGTGGTGGTGCTGACCGGCCACAACGAGTTTCTTCAGCCTTCTTTCGAAAGCACCGGCTGGCGTCGAATGAGGGAGTGGGTGCAGAGCCTTGCCGTAGTGCGTGGTGCACAAAGGCTGATGAAGCGCGCTGGTAGGTCATCCCAGAAGGCAAACCCCAGCATCCTTCCGGACGAATTGCCGGGACACGATCGGGAGAGCGCGGATTTCGCGGCTCGCATGGCGCGTTACGAAGCCAACGTCGAAGCCATCAGGGACCTCGCGGAAGGTGCTGATGCAAAACTCATTTTCGGCACGCTCGCAGCGAACCTGTATGACTGGCCGCCGACGTTTCAACGGGTTGCGAAGGCAGCAGGCGGTGTTGAAGATCCGGCCGCTGTCGTAAAGGCACTGAAGCTCATTGACGAAGGGAAACCGGCCGAGGCAGCGCAGGCTCTGGAAAGCCGTGCATCGAGCGGCGGAGCGCCAACGCCCGTGGAGCGCTTTATTCGGGCGCGGCTTACGCTTGTGCAGCAACCGGGTGATCAGCAGGCTCTTGCGGATCTTCGTCGGGCTAAGGACGACGATCCTTATCCCTGGCGCGCGCTCAGCCGGCAAAACGAGTTCGTCAGGGAGCTGGCAAGCTCGTCGGATGTCGTTACGCTGCTGGACGTGGAGGCTCTCCTCCAGGCGCACTCTGCAAACGGCCTGCCGGGCTTCGACCTGATCACCGACAACTGCCATCCGACTCCGGAAGCCAATCGGCTGATTGCCAATGCGATCCTCGAGCTGATCGAACCCTCGCATCCCGGTCTTTCTGCTCAGGAGCACAAGATCTATGTCGATGGGCTGGGTGAGGAACTAGCCATGGATTACATGCTGCACAACGCCCGATACGTCATGAAGGTGCCTTTCTTCAATTTTCAGGCTGCCCGTCAGTACCTGACCGCCGCCTTCCTCCTGGACAAAGACAACTGGGAAATCTGGGCCAATCTCGCCACGGTCGAGCTGATGCAGGATCACGTTGAGTTGGGGCGTACCTTTCTGGAAGGCGCTATTTCACTGGCTCCGGAGGGAACGGGACTGACCGAAAGACGCTACGCGCCCTACCTCAAGGAGGCGCTCGAGCGTCATGACATCGAGCTGCCGGCCGATCGGACTGACGGCTGATGCAGTGTCAACTTGCACGCGGAATTGTTCTGGCGTTTGCGGTTGTCTGTCAGGCGCTCGCGTGGGCCGGAGCTGAACCACCCAACGTTCTGCTGATTCTCACCGACGACCAGGGATATGGAGATGTCGGCGCGTTCGGTGCAACGGACATCGCTACACCCAACCTCGATGCTCTGGCTCGCGACGGAGTCAGGTTGACACGGTTTTATGCCCAGCCTACCTGCGGACCGTCGCGCGCTGCGCTGATGACGGGCAACTTTCCCGTGCGCATCGGTATGAACTTCGACCCGCTGCCGAACTCCGAGCGCGGCATCGTTGCAGAGACCCGGTCGCTGGCCGGTGTGCTGTCCGATCAAGGCTATCGCAGCATGTACATCGGCAAGTGGCACCTCGGCGATCAGCCGGGGCACCTGCCGACCGAGCACGGTTTCGACGATTTCTTCGGCATTCCCTATTCGAACGATATGTGGCCGTTCCATCACCGTCTGCCGATCGCAGAAGGCGAAACGGGTGATCCCCGGCTCATGGCTGCCAAGGAACGCGTTGCGTTGACCGGCGGCGCTCATGCAGATCAACCGTTTCCCCGCGCAGATCTGTTTCCCGACCTGCCGCTGATCGACGGCCAGGAGGTGCTCGAGCTGAATCCGGACCAGAACCTGCTGAGCGAACGTTTCACCGAACGCGGGGTGGCGTTCATCGAGGAAGCCGATAACCGCCCGTTTTTTCTCATGGTCGGTTTTACCAGCCCGCACGTGCCTCTGGGCGTGCACCCCGATTTTCGAGGGAATTCTGCGCGGGATCTTTACGGAGATGTGATTCAGGAAATCGATACCCGTATCGGCGAACTTCTGGCTGCCGTGGAGCAGGCGGGAGCACTGCAGAGTACCCTCGTCATTTTCCTCTCAGATAATGGCCCCTGGAAAGAGTACGGCATCGACGGCGGCGACTCAGGCCCGTTCAGAGGCGGCAAGACCACCCGTTGGGAGGGCGGTTGGCGGGTTCCTGCGATCGTCAGATGGTCCGACAGACTGCCGCGCGGCAGCGTCGTGGATGAGATCACCTCCATGGTGGATATTCTGCCGACAGTTGCCGCAGCCTCAGGGGCAACGCCGGGCGATATGGCTCTAGATGGTACGAACCTCCTGCCGATGCTCTCCGGCGAGATGCTGGAGGAGGACAGAGCTTTTCTCTACTTCGCGGACTTTCGCGGCACCGGTGCCACATCACCGATCACCGAGCAGCTGCTCGCGGTGACAAGCGGCCGATGGAAGCTGCATGTCAGGGTGCACCGCTCAGACTGGCTTGGCTGGCTGTTCGGGCCCGAGGTGAGGCCGGTGGCGCTGTATGATCTAGAAACAGACCCGGGTGAAAAAAATGATCTGCTGTCAGAGCAAGCGGATATCGCGGATGAACTGGCATCGCTGGCTGAAGATCAGCTTGAAGATCTGTGCGACGGCGTCCGTCCCTGGGTTACCAACGGCTGCGGCTGATATTTCAATCAGCTCGCCAGCCAGCGTTCACGAAAGCCTGCGAGTTCTTCTGCTGTATAGAAGTGCTTTGCGAACTCCGAATCGTAGAGCTGGTCGAGGTACTCCGCTGGCGGCGTGAAACGACTCTTGAACTGCTTGTAGACATCCGCGTAAGTCTTGTCCGAAGCATCGTTTGCGCGAATCAGCTGCTCGGGACGCACGCCGGTGAAAGCTTCCACTGCATCGATCAGCGTGGTGTCGACGTCCTCGGCCCTGAGCAGCAGCAGTCGGCAGCAATCGTTCTCGTATATGGTGTACTTCCGCTCGTGATCGAAGTCTCTAGCGTAGACATCGATGCCGAACATCGGCTGCATGTGGGTCTGGAACCACACGGTCGGTACGCTATGCCGATAGGCGCCGAATTCATTCATGAACTTGTCGAGTAGCTCATCGGAGTCGTAGCGGCTTATTGCGCCGTCAGATGCGTCCTCCGCGTCTTGAGCGAAATAGACCGGAAACGCCTGGAAGAATGTGGAGATGTTGCGTGCTACAGGGTCTCTTACCAGCGAGACAACATGCCATTTTTCCCCCGCAGTGCGTCGTGCCCAACGTGCCGCCAGATATCTGCTTGCGTTCACGTGCCGGTCTATGATTACCCGCCCCTGGGCCTTGCTCGCTTCACGGTACTGCTCTTCCAGTCGGTTGCGCCATTCGCTGGTGAGCACATGGACCTGGAATACCTGGAAATCGGTCAGTTCGGCGGTGAGGGTGGCATTTACTGAAGACGATCCCACTTTGCCCATCTGGTAGATCACCAGCGGGGGAAGCGCCTCGTTGATGCTCGCGGCGTAATCCGCGTCGTTGCGTCGCAGTGCGTAGTTGAAGGAGCGCTTTCTCAACCGACGGTCGATCTTCTGCGCGATCTGCTTGATCATGGCATGCGTCCTGGATGCTGGATCGTGAACGAAACGCCAATCATCACGCAGTCACGACCTGAAAACCACGCTGCGACCCGTCGCGTGTGCGCCACATCCCATCTGGATCGTGGAGAGTGCCCTAGTAGTTGTCCGGCAGGTCGATCAGCACCGCCTTTTCCAGATAGGGTGAAAGCTGGCTCTCATCCTCAGGTAGGGGTGGCAGGCTTTCCGGTAGATAGCCCACGAGTTCTTCGTTCTCCTCGATGAACATCTGCGAGGGCCAGTTCAGCGCCAGACTTCCGCTGGTTTTGTCCTGGTCATACAACGGATTGATACCCAGGTTGCCGAGCTCATGAGGCCACATGTCCATTCGGCCGTGGTTTTTCAGAACGTCCTGGTCGTACGTTGCAACCATGCTGATCATCGGGCTTCGCGACAGGGCCTCGTTGCTGTCCGAAACCGACAGGTCCGGGCCCATCTTCTGCATGTAGCGCGCGACGACGGGAGATTCGCAGACCATGACTTTGGGTAGGTCCACGAGCTGCATGTAACCTTGCGGAGGGATCGCCTGGTTGGGGGTCACCGCTTTGTACTGTGAGTGGCGCAGCGAGCTGACGACCAGGGTTCCGCGATCCTTTTCCAGCACCCGTTCGACTTCCCGTCCGAACAGACGCTTGCCGTGAATGAACTGCAACGCGTTCGACATGAGCATGTGGCGGATGGACCCGTCTGCCAGCGGCAGTCCCCGTTCCAGGTCCACACATAGATAGTGGCCGCTGGGGGCAATTCTGCTGTTGGCAAGCCAGAGCAGAAAGAAGTCTGCGTCGATGCCGTATACCGGATTGTCCGTTGCCCGGTGGGTCAGGTAGCGGGTGATGTGCCCGCCGCCGCAGCAGATGTCGACAATGGCGCCCTGTTCCAGTTTCAGCGGGCTTGCGAGTGAGAGTGACGCCAGGTGCTTGGGTGTGCAGAAGCGAAAGGTGAAGTACTCACCGCCTGGGCGTGAACCGAAGTAGTGCTTGACGAGCCGGCGTATGGCGTTTTTTCCTGTCGCACCAGCCAGCTCTTCGAAACGGTTGCGCCACCGTGCAATGCGTTCACGCTGATGGTTGGCGGAGCGCTTGTTGGACAGGGTCGATGGAAGTAGCTTGTCGGTGAAGTTGCGCGCCTTCGGAGCTGTCAGCCAGTCCGGAGTGACCAGTTCCAGGAGCGCCAGCCGATTTTGTCCGGCTTTGAGTAGCTTTACGATTCTCGCGGCAGATAACGATCGAAAAGGAAGCTGATCTTCACAGAGTATGGGAACTCCGGCGACTACGGGATATTCCGAGCAACTGCATTGCAGTATCCCGAAGCAGTCGGCGCCAGAACCGATGTTGGTCAGCTGTGAACCTAAGCTATCACCACAGCCGTTGCAGACGATGTGTTGCAATGGAGCCCTGTTTTTCTAGTTTTTGTTGACCGCCGCTGCCACAGATGAAGTCCTGGTCAACCGGGCGTTGACGGGCGGGGCGAATCAAGAGGGGCACCCTAACACATTGAGGTTGGCGTTGGAGACATTTGTGGTCTGCTGCGCAATGGGTGAATAATCGCTACTGACTTGAGACGAGCCCTTCTTATGCTCCGCTATCCGATCGTTCAAAGCGCCTACTTTGTAAAAGATGTCGAAGCTGCCGTGGAAAGAGCGGTTCGGCAGTTTGGGGCCGGCCCGTTTTTTGTTCTGGAGAACATTCAGCTGCGCTGGGCCGAGCATCGGGGTCAGAGCTGCAGTTTTGTTCACACGTCTGCCTACGGGCAGTGGGGAAACATGATGATGGAGCTGGTGCAGCAGGACGTTGAAGGACCTTCTCCTTTCCGGGATATGTACGCTCACGGGCAGGAAGGTATTCACCATATGGCGATGA
This sequence comes from Gammaproteobacteria bacterium, assembly GCA_030430515.1. Classification (GTDB taxonomy): domain Bacteria; phylum Pseudomonadota; class Gammaproteobacteria; order Pseudomonadales; family Azotimanducaceae; genus SYFY01. The sequence continues at coordinate 14,134 of JAUIKX010000008.1, forward strand.
TGGTCGACGATCTTGAGGATGCCTACGGGCAGGTCCGAGGATCCGGGCTGACGGTTGCCACTCGCGCCGTAACACAGGGCGGTACGGAGTTTGCCTTTGTCGACACCGTTGCCGCCATGGGGCATATGCTGGAGCTGTATGAGAAGAGCGAGGGTCTCATGGGCTTCTACGAAAGGGTTCGCCTCGCTTCCGTCGATTGGGATGGCCGCGAACCGATACGGAGGCTTTCATTGTGAACGCACGGACTCGTGACGATGTGGAAGGCATGCGCAAAGCGGGGAGGGCGGTGAAGACGGCTTTCGATGCAATGCGTGAGGCAGCGAAACCGGGTATGAGCACCGCAGAGCTGGATCGTATCGGCGAGCGTTCGCTCACCACGAGCGGGGCGCGCTCGGCACCGAAACTGTTTTACGACTTTCCAGGGGCCACCTGTATCAGCGTCAACGAAGAGGCTGCTCACGGCATTCCCGGCAGCCGCATCCTGCAGGCGGGTGATCTCATCAACATCGACGTGTCTGCTGAACTTGATGGCTACGTGGCAGACATGGGGGAGTCTTTCGTGCTGCAGCCGGGAGAGCAGCATTCCGCCGCGGTGAGAATCTGCGAAGCCGTGCAGCAGGCGGTGCGTGCTGCGCTTACCCAGGTGAGGGCGGGTCGATCGCTCAATGTCATCGGCCGTGCCGTCCAGCGCGTGGCGGACACGTCCGGCTACCGGATCGTGGAAAATTTGGGTAGTCATGGTGTCGGACGCTCCATTCACGAGGAGCCGTCGTATGTGCCCCGCAACAACCCCGCAGAACGCCGTCGGCTGACTGAGGGCATGGTGCTGACGATCGAGCCGTTCTTCAGCGACGGCGCCAGCTGGGTAGAGGAAGAGCCCGACGGCTGGACGCTTGCCGTGCCGCCCGGCGTGCTGGTTGCACAGTACGAACATACGCTGATCGTTACCGACGCAGAGCCGATTGTGGTGACGGCCTGATGCGCGGTTCATTGAGTGAGGCGCAGGCCGCCTTTCGTGATGAGGTCCGTGCCTTCCTGGAAGCCGAGCTCGACCCTCAGGTTTCGGAGAAAGTGCGCAGAGGCGCGCCGGTCAGCAGATCAGAAGCCGCGCTGTGGGCGAAAAAGCTGGACGTGCGGGGTTGGGCCGCACCCAGCTGGCCGCGTGAATATGGCGGGCCGGGCTGGTCGCTCATCGAGAGGCACATCTTCGATGAGGAATGTCGCGCAGCGCATGCCCCAGTGCTTTCGGGGATGAACTACAACATGGTCGGCCCCGCGATCATCCGTTACGGCAATGACGCTCAGAAGCGAGAGCATCTTGAGCCTACCCGCACGAGTGAGCGCTTCTGGTGCCAGGGGTATTCGGAGCCTCAGGCCGGCTCCGACCTGGCGACTCTGCGCATGCAGGCGAGGCGGGACGGTGATGATTACATCGTTAGCGGACAGAAGACCTGGACCACCGGCGCCGAAGACGCTGACTGGATCTTCTGCCTCGTTCGTACTGACGCTGATGCCAAGCCCCAGAGGGGTATCAGCTTTCTGCTGATTGACCTGAAATCTCCTGGAGTGCGTCGTAAGCCGCTCTATGCATTCAACGGCAAGATGCTATGGAACGAGGTGTTTTTCGACGAGGTTCGGGTGCCGGTTGCAAACCGCCTCGGTGAGGAAAATCAGGGCTGGACCGTCGCAAAGAGCCTTCTGGGCGATGAGCGGCTGTTCGTTTCACGTGTGGCTGAAAACAAGCGTTGCCTCGGTCTCGTCCGCCAGGCGCTCGAGGATGTCCCGCGGGCTCATGAACTCGTCGACAAAGCGCACGCGCTGGATGTTCGTTTGCGGGCTCTCGAGGCGACGAGCCTGCGGTTGCTCACGGAAGCGGATGCAGGCGGTCAGGTTGGTGCTGAACCGTCCATGCTGAAGCTGCTGGGCTCTCAGCTCGTTCAGGCTATGGACGTTCTGCTGCTCGAGGCTGCGGCACATTGGTCGCTACCGAGCGATGGTGAGGGGTACCCGGGACCTCGATCCACTGAATATGTGGCTTCAGGTGCGTACCACCATCGTGGTTATACCATCGCCGGCGGTACGTCGGAGGTGCAGCACAATATCATTGCCCAGCAGGTGCTCGGGCTCTAGCGTCACAGGGCTCTAGATCTCGTCCCGCGATTCCTTTTCGTAGGCATTGAGGCGGTTGTAGAGTGTCTTTAGAGAGATGCCCAACGACTCTGCTGCCCGATTCTTGTCCTGGTCGAATACCTCCAGAGCTGCGTGGATCAGAGCCTTTTCTGCCTCTTCGATGCTGGATGTCGGAGAGATCTGCAGAGTGTCTTCAGCAGATCGGTCAACACCATCGGTTATTCCCAGCATGTCGTTGCCGATGACGTTGTCTGCAAGGATGAAGGCTTTCTCGACGGTACTGCGAAGTTCCCTGACGTTGCCCGGCCAATCGTAGTCTCGAATGGTCTTTAGCGCGTCGTCGCCGAGAATAACTGCACGGCCGTGCTCCTGATTGAGGCTCTGCAGAAAGAAGTTCGCAAGCCCTATCTGATCTTCCTCGCGGGCGCGCAACGGCGGTACGAACAGGGGGAAGCGGGCAACCCGATAGTAAAGATCTTCGCGCAGCAGTCCCCGGCTGATCGCGTCCTCCGGGTCGCGGTTCGTTGCGGCGATGATGCGCGCGTTGCTACGCAACGCCTGTTTGCCCCCGACTCTGCGGTACTCGGCACTCTCCAGCACTCTCAGCAGCTTCGCCTGCAGGTCGATGGGCATCTCCGTGAGCTCATCGAGGAACAGCGTTCCTCCGTCGGCTTGCTCGAAGTAGCCGATATGTCTGGCGATGGCGCCGCTGAAGCTGCCTTTTTCGTGGCCGAACAGTTCGCTTTCAAACAGCTCCTTTGGGATCGCCGCACAGTTGACAGCTACCATGGCCTGGTCGGATCGTCCGCTGAACATATGCAGCGTCTGCGCTACCAGCTCTTTGCCTGTGCCGCTCTCGCCGGCGACGAGCACGCTGGTGTCCGTTCGGGCGACTTTGCGAAGCATTCTGTAGAGCTTCAGCATCTGTCTGGAACTGCCGCGAAGCAGACCGAACTGATCGATCTGAAGCTTCATTGCGCTGTCGTCGGCTGCGTGCTGCGAAGTCTCCGCAATGAAATCACCGATGAGGTCTTGCAGAAACGTCCGGTCGAATGGTTTGCAGAAGAAGTATGTCGCGCCGGAGCGTATGCCTCTGGCGACACGATCCGGGGCATCGACGTCATGCATCAGAATGATTTCCCCGGTATCCTGAAGCGTCGGGTGCGAAATGATCGAAGTCGTATCCTGACCGTCAGCGTCGAGGGACAGGAATGCAAGCGCAAAGCCGTCGCTGGCATCCAGCCTCTCGAGCTCTGAGGCGTTCTTCAGCCATGTGACGTCCACTTCCAGGCTTTTCAGAAGGCCGATCAGGGCTTGTGAATGAGCTTCGTCATCGTCGATGAGCAGGGCTTTGACTGACATGGGTCCGGCGCTCTAAAGCACCGATTCTTACACCGTGACGCATCAGAAGCGAGCCCCGGGCAGCGTATGCCGTCTCTTCGGCGCTTTGCCGGCATGTCAGCGGCTGTCGGCTGTCTTACGCTGGTGGTTGGTGTTCTGGGCTCCGCTCCGGGTCTGAGTCTCCGGTTCATTCAGACCCTCCAGCGCCTTGCGCGCTTTGCGGGCGGAGTCGCTGAGCTGTTCGTAGAGCGATTCCCAGTTGTCATGGGTATCTGCTTTCAATTTTTTCAGGTCTTCCTGCATCGCGAGCTTGGCTTTCTTCAGCTCGTGCCGGCGTTGATCGATCTCAGCCTCCGCATCGTCACGCGCCTTGTCGAGAGAGCGCTCCATGTTCTCGGTGAATTTTTCCAGCTGTTCAAGAAATCGTTCTGCCTTGGCCAGCGTTGCATGTTTTGTTGAATCTTTCATTTTCTGTGTGTTCCTCTAAGCGTCTGGTCATTTTGAATTCGTTGCAATCTATTCTTCGTGGTGTGCGGAAACGACCTCCTCATCCGAGAAGAGAAACTTGCGCAGGTATCCGTCCATAGTGCCGCTGTTTCTCCTGATCCACTCGAGCACCATGGCGGCGTGCTCCATTTCCTCGTCTCGGTTGTGTTCCAGGATCTTTTTGAGAGACGCGTCCTCTGTTGCATCGGCCCTCTGCTGGTACCAGTCCACCGCCTCGAGTTCTTCCATGAGCGATGTGATTGCTCGATGCATCTCCAAGGTAGACCGGGACATCATCTCTCGACGTTCGTGAAGTTGTTCGCTGCTCAACGTTGCTCCTTCTGAAAATTTTTGCTGTGTGATGTTGGGGAAGCAAAATGTGTTCCGGATTTCTGGCAGCTGCTTCTATCCTTTGCTCGGACAGATGAACCTCAACCACATGAAGCCTGCCGTACCGGCGACTGCTGAGCTCAGCAGAACGGCTGTGAGCGCTGTGTTGTAGAGCGCACTATCGGCTCCGTAAGCGAGAGTCGTAACGAAGATCGACATGGTGAAGCCGATACCTGCGAGCAGGCCTACGCCAACGATGTGGCCCAGCGAGCAACCTTTCGGCATGGTGCCCAGGCCCAGGCTCGTGGCTGCCCAGGTGAAAGCGGTGACCCCGATGCATTTGCCTGCCAGGAGCCCGGCTGCGATACCCATCGCCAGGGGTTCTTGAACGGCACTCTGCAGGCTGTTCCAGGAGATGGGAATACCGGCGCTTGCCAGTGCGAAAACAGGCATGATCACGAAAAATACCGGTGACTCCAGCCCATGCTCCCATCGTTGAAGCGGTGTGGTGCTCAGTCGAGCTGCCTGGCTGATGCTCTGCACGAGCGCATGTCTGCTGTGGTTCTCCAGCACGCGATCGCCGTGCTGCTCTTTACGGGTTGTACGGTGCTGACGCAGCAGCTTTCTGACATGCCGCTCCAACGCACGACCTGCGATAAACGCACGCGAAGGCACGACTGCCGCTACCATGACCCCGGCCACCGTGGCATGAATCCCGGCATGGTGAACGAAGTACCAGATCAACGTGCCGGCGAGCAGGTACACCCATCCGCTGCGTCCTCCCAGGTATGTGAACAGGGCTAGAGCCGCCAGGAAGAAAAGTGCGATTCCCAGCGACGGCACATGAATCTGTGCAGAGTAAAAGATGGCGATGATCAGTACCGCGCCGATATCGTCGATGATGGCTAAAGCGGCGACGAACACGAGCAGCGCGCGAGGCACGCGCCCCCCAAGCATGCTCAGAATTCCGAGGGCGAAGGCAGCATCTGTCGCCATCGGTATGGCCCATCCTCGCGAGGCCGAGGCTTCCTGGCCTGCCAGCGAAATGAACAGCGCTGCCGGTATGAGCATGCCGCCGATTGCTGCGCTGATCACCGGCACAGCCTGACGCATCTGTCGCAGCTCGCCGGCGAGCAGTTCGCGCTTGATTTCCAGGCCGATCAGAAAGAAGAAAAACGTCATCAGGCCGCTGGAGATCCAGTCGCGCAGCGTCATCTCCATTGCCCAGCCATTCTGAACGCCGAGCATCACAGATGTTTCGAGCGTGCTGAAGTACATAGGCCCCATCGATGAGTTCGCCAGGAGCAGTGAGATGATGGCGGTACTGACGAGCAATATGCTGCTGGCGCTCTGGTGCGCCAGAAACTCCGAGAATGGCTGAAGCAGCTGATCGAGAGCCGTATCTGGTTGTTCTGCGTTGTTCTGACGGCTCGTTCTGTTCATCGGTGCGTGTTCGCCTTTTCAGATTTGCGTCTGTCATTGGGGGTGCTGCAATGGGTGTGCCATCTGATTCGGCTGTTTCTGGCAGCTGGTATGCATCTTTTTCAAAAAGTTTTCTTCCTTTTGAAAAATTTTCAGCGTTCTCAGCTGACCAGGCTTTGAATACGCGTATCTGGTGTGGCATGGCATTTGCTGATCTTTCGCATAGACCTTATTCAGGTCGAAGGCATAGGAGAATGCAATGACAGTGACGATGACAGAGTCAGACACACAACACAGCCTGCTGATGGCCTTGGTCGAAGATGAGGAGCCGTTGCAGCTTGCGGGTTTGAAGCGAGCTGTCGACGTCGCATTTGCGACGGACGCATCTCTGAAAGTGGTGATCCCGCTTCAGCGCGCTGCGCTCAAAGACCGGGTCTTCGCGTCGGAAGCTGAACGCTCCGCCCAGAGCCGCAGGCGTAAGCGTGAGATCGAAGACATCGTCGTTCCTTTGCTGGCCGGTTTGAGTGTCGATTGGGAAATCTGCTACCTGAATGTCGACCTGCTCGCGGACTGTGAGCAGGCAATGCTTGCAGAGTTGAACAGCGTACGTCCGGACCTGGCATTCAAGCACTCTGAGGGCCCACGATTTTTCCTCGGCTTATCGTCTCATCCGGATTGGCGACTGATCCGCGAAACGGATGTTCCTGTATGGTTCGTCAAGTCGGAGCGAGCCTTCGGTGAACTGCCGCGCTCGCGCAGAATCGCGCTTGCCGGCATCGACCGGTTCGACTCCGGTGCTCATGAAGCCGAAGACCTGGACTATTCGGTCATGGATCACGCGGGTCAGTTGCTCGGTAAGCTGGGCTTCGACCTGCACATTGTGCATGCGTTCAGAACGACGGCGGACGATCTTCGCTTCAAGCCGTATGCAGCGCCTTATGAGGTCGAAGCTGCCGGGGCAACGATGGATGCTCAGGAAGAATGTGTTCTGCGCCGGGAGCATGAAACGGTCATCGATGGGTTTGCTCAGTTGTACGGGGTCGACGAAGCGAACGTTCATGTCGGTCGAGGGCCCGCGAGTATTGTTGTGGCCAATACGGCTCGGAGGCTGCAGGCGCCGTTGATCGTGATCGGTGCGCACGACTATGATCGCTGGCAGCGGATCAGGCTGCCGGTTACCGCGGAACCGCTTCTGGATGGCTCGGACGCAGAGCTTCTGGTGGTTAAAAGCGCTATGGATCTGACGTTACGTCAGGTCGCGGCAGTTTGACTGAACAAGCTGAACATTGTGGGGGCAAGCTGAGGTGACAGCAGTTGACGATGTGCCGGTGCTGGTCAACACCCATGCAGGGAGCTATGCGTCCCGGTTACCGGTAGGGGAATCGGCTGTCTCGAGCTGGGTCGATGAGGCGCCGTTCGTGGTTCGGGTGTCTGCGGGCGATATGTTCAACGAAGCTCGGCGTCTCATTGATGCCGGCCACATGCGGGTCGCGGTCGTTGGCGGGGATGGAACGCTGAGCAGTGTGCTGCCCGCGTTCCTTGAAAGTGGCGCCGAGCTCGTGGCGCTGCCGGGCGGCACGCTTAATCACTTCTGTCGGGATATCGGTGTTTCGCAGAACCCTGACGACTGGAACGGACTGCTTCATTCCCGCTGCACAAAGCGTGTCGACGTGGGTTCGGTGAACGGACACTACTTCCTCAACAATGCTTCTATTGGACTGTACCCGAAACTCGTGCGGCTTCGTGACCAGCTGGACGGAGACCGGCTGCTTGGCTCCAAACGGCTGGCCACCGCCTGGGCGGTTATCAGGCTGTGGTCGATGACCCGTAGATCGATGAAGTTGCAGTGGCGAGTTTGCGATGGCGACTCAAGCCATCACGGGAGCATGCGCACGCATGTTGCGGTAGTCAGCAACAATTCCTACGCGAGTGAGCCGATGGCGCCAACCAGCCGCTCAAAACTCGACGAGGGCCGCCTCACGATGTATGCCCCGGAGACGCTCAGATTGTCTTCGGTATTGAAGCTTGCTGAGGCTGCACTGTCGGCAGAGCTGGATGCCTGTGCCGACCTGGTAACGGCAAACGGGCGGAAGATGACGCTCGATCTTGGGCGGAAGCGCATACGCTTGAGTCTGGACGGGGAGCTGATGATTCTCGACAATCCTCTGGTGTTTGAAATTTACGAAAACGGATTGCCGGTTGTCATTTCTGATACTGCACAAGGCATATAAAGTCTTTCTCTGGATAGCTTGTGCTGCGTTTCTGTTTTCTTGTGGCGACTCAGCCGGCGAAGCCTGCCAGATTGCGGGCAGTGGTTTCCATGCCAGCGACCCCTGCCGGCACAAGTGTCTGTCGCGCTGGAAGATCACGTGTCCAGATGGGCAGCGTGTACAACCGAATCAGTGCACGGGCACATTTGATTGTGCGCCTGGCAGCTGTCCCTCTGGCCAGGTTTGCTATCACGACAACGATCCGTTCGAAGATAGAAGCTTCTGCGTAGCAGATCGCATATGCGGCCCGGCCGACACGGAAACCCTCAAGCGCTGGGAGATGCAGACCAAAGCCAGGCAGGTGCAGGTACGTCTGGAGCGTGAGGAGAAACGCAGACTTCGTTCCGAACTCAAGTCAGTTTCAGCGTCGGCAGCAGATGTTGAGATATCGTCGGAGTCACGGCCCGAGATGAAAGACGAACCGAAGCTGCATTGCAGCGACATCGACGGCCGGCAGAGCTTTCATGTTTCTAACCAGACGCTTCTCAGCGGTCAGTCGTGGCAGACGGAGTTTGGCAACCGTTGGGTCTTCGAGCTGGACCCGGTTGCACACGGCTGGCATGTTCGGGTGCTCGATCGCCCGGGCAGCCGTAACGCGGTTGACCTGGCAGCCGTTACACCGCCTCTGCATGGTATGAACAATCCACGTTTCCTGTTGGGCTGGCATTTCCGCAGTCTGGATAACCTCGGCCCGAACAAGGGTGAGGTGAATGCTCCGCAACACTTGCGGTTGTTCGAGTTCGAACCCGAACTCAGCGGCACCGGCGGTCTGCGGGAGGCGGTTGGAAGTGGCTCGGGGCGTGGCTGGCTTAGAGTCGAGGCGCTCGAGCTCACACCTCCGAGGGTTGGCGACCGGGCGTCGATCGAGTCAGTTAGCTTCAGCGCCTGCCTGACCTGGCCGGATGTGGGTCAGTACATACAGGATCGCTGGGCGGATGCCGTTCGAGCCAGTCGTGAGGTGGGTTGGCAGAATGAGTTGACCTACGAGCCAGCAGACGCTCAGTACTTTTCTGCGTGCGGCATCGATACTGCGGAATTTGAGTTGAATGCCCTGGTGCTTCCGCGGCTTCTGACGATAGATCTGAACGGCGATGGAAAGGAAGACCGCGTGGCTCAGGTAGTTCGCAGGAGCGATCGGCAGCGTGGGCTTGTTTTCTGCCTTGGTGGTGCAGAGGGTCACTGGGTCGGCGACGACATCGCGGTTTCTGCCATGGAAGCGTGGCGTGCAGCCGATCAGAAGGAAGGCCCTTTCGGCTACGTCGATGAGCCGCCATGGCCGCAGATGTCCGGCGATGCGCTTCTCGTCGAGCGGCTTGAGAAATCACTGCTTGCCATCTATTGGCACGGACAGAGATTGAAGCGGCACACAATCTATCGAATGGTCGAACCCTGATTCGGGCTCACGGCCGCTTCATGGAGAATTTGTTTTCAGTCACAGCATACTCATCGTAGCCCATTCGGGTAATGACCTTCATCGCGGCTGTGTCTACACGCCCGTCAGTGATGTACTGGTCGTCGATGTAGATGCCGAGCACCTCTCCGAACACCATGGTGTATCGGTGTTCTCCGCCACGGTGTAGGACCCTGCGGCTTTCGACGACTGCGCATTCGAGGGCGGCGGGCGCCGCTGCGACGCGCGGTGGAGCGACCCGTTTGGATGGTGCCATCTCGATACCGGCCTGATCTGCCTCGCTGGTCGATCGAGGGAGGGCCCGGGACGTTTCATTCATTGCTTCGCGTAGTGCATAAGGCACGATGCTGCACACGAACTCTCCGCAATCGACAGCGTTCGGCGCCGAGTCCTTCTGCGCGTCTTTCATGTCCAGAGCAGCGCTGAACATGACGATGTCCGGTTGGTCGGCCACGGCCTGAAAGTAACTGTAAGGTGCCAGATTGACGTTGCCGTCCGGGGCGATGGTGGAGATCCAGCCGATCGGCCGCGGCGCGACCAGTGCCTTGAATGGATTGTATGGCAGTCCGCCTTTGCCACCGCCGGAGAAACGTTCCTGGCTGTCGTAATACATGTTCGATGGGCCCCTTTTCTCTATCAGCGTGTCAGGTCGTAACGTATCCCAAAGAACAGAGCCCGACCAGGGGAGGCATAGCCGATGACTTCCTGATAGCGCTCATCCAGCATGTTTTCAATGCGCAACGAAACCTCAAGGTCAGACCGGAGAGCAAATCCGGCTCTGGCGTTGACGAGGACGAAGTCGTTCAGGCGCGTCTGCTCGGCAGTGAAGCCGTTGGTGAAGAATCGGCGAAAGTCAGTGTCGTACTGGTTACCGTTGTAGCTGATGTCGATGCTGGTCTGCAGACGCTCGTCGAGGGCGGTCTGTGTGACGATGGCACTCGCCAGATGGCGGGGGCGACGCACGGCTTTATCGTCGCCGTGGTCGGTGTCGGTATAGGTGTAGTTCGTGCTGACTGTGGTGCTGGGGCTCGGGCGCCAGCTCGCTTCGAACTCCCAGCCACGGCGGCTGGTGTGCTGCGCTGCGTTATCTACGCTCGGGAAAAGGCTGAGGATTTCGTTTGAAAGGTCGGCTTCGAAGTAGCCCGCTCGTGCAACCAGTTTGCCGTCGAGAAATCGGATGCGGACGCTTGCGTCCCAGCCCTTGGAAGACTCGGGTTTGAGACCCGGGTTGCCAACGAACGTGCCGGGCACGAAGCCGAACTGCTCGATGAACGTCGGGTTGGTGACGCCTTTGCCGTAGCTGGCCTGCAGCACCGTGTCGTTGCTGATCTGCCAGGATGTTGCCAGGGCGTAGGTCGTGCTGTCCGCAAACGCATCGTTGTCGTCGCGGCGGAGTGTGGCTGATGCATCGAAATGGCCGGCGTGCAGCCGGTGCTCCAGGCCGAAACCGGTAATGTCGCGCCGCTGCTCCGGAATCTGGCTTGCGTCGAATGGATAGGTATTCCTGAAGCGCTCCTCTTCATGTTCCAGAAAAACGGTCGTGCGCTGATCTGCCCAGTGCCAGCTCGTGTCCAGGCGTAGCGATCGTCTTTCTGACTCGTTGCCGAAGCTGCCGCCATCGAGTTCGTTGGTGGCGCGATCAGCTGCAAGCCTTGTTATCAGGCGATCGTCGGCGGCGGCGAGCGTAGCCTGGAGGCCGATGAGTTCGTCGAGTGTGTCGCTGAAGCT
>JAUIKX010000284.1 GCA_030430515.1 Gammaproteobacteria bacterium
AACGTTCTGCGTGGCGACATGAGCTTCGTCGGCCCGCGCCCCGAGCAACCGGTACATGTTGAGCGGTTCTCGCGGGAGATCCCCTACTACAGCCAGCGACACCGCATCAAACCCGGAATAACCGGTTGGGCACAACTGTGCTACCCCTACGGCACCTCCGTCGCCGACGCGAAGGAGAAGCTGCAGTACGACCTCTACTACCTGAAGAATCAGAGCCTGTTCCTGGACCTGGTCATCCTGCTTCAAACGGTAGAGGTCGTACTGGTGGGAGAAGGTGCTCGGTGAGTTCGGAGCACGACACCGACACGTCTCGTGTGAAGCTCATCTGGAACATGCTGGTCTTCCAGGCCAAGCTTTCAATCGACGGCGTCAGGGATCTTCTGCTCATGCCGGTGGCGCTGGCAGCGACCCTCCTCGGCCTGATTTTCGGCGGGTCTGAACCCGATCGCTATTTCAGGCAGGTGCTCGAATGGGGCCGCCGCACGGAGGACTGGCTGAACCTCTTTGGTCACCGCAACGCCGACGACACTGCTGACAGTCTGATGGAGCCGTTTCAGCAACGGGTGTTCGAAGAGTTCGAAAGAAACCCGAGCCTCCGACGAGCCAACGCGTCCATGAACCGGGCTTTCAGCAGGCCGGCAGATGCCCCCGCTCCACCCTCCTCCAAGGAAACAACGCCCCAAGTTTCGTCGGAAGATTGACGCTGGTCTTCAGCACGACTCGACAAACCGCCCAGAGCGTCTAGCTTTAGGAATATCAGGGAAACAACGCGCGCGCGCGGTTCGACTCATGGCCACAGTTCGGCGGGTACTAACAGTTCTGAGCATTCTCATGCTCGCCTCCTGCGAAGGCAGCCTCGACGGCATGCCCGATGCTGAACTGCAGGAAAAGGTTTTCGAGTGCAGCAAACCGGGCCTTTCGCCAGGTATGGCGATCACCTGTGACAATTATCGACGGGAATGCGAGCGGCGTCGTAGCCTCGGGCGATTCGTGTGCTGAAGCGGGCCGTCATGCTCGGCTTCTGTACGCTGATGGTTTTCAGCGGGCAGGTGCTGGCGAGCAAAAAGGCGCCTGTTCTGGACAGCGCGTTCGGCTTTTCATTTGACGGGACCGTGGGTGAGGATCGGCTCGGCGCGAGCATGTCCGAACCGCCGATGATCTCACCCACCCGTGCGGCTCTGCTTGCTGCAGCGGGGTTCAACGAAACGACTGCTCTGCCTTACTGGTATCACGTCTCTCCTGACGCCACACCGCGGCTGCTTCGTCACCAGGATATCCGATACTTCGCGCAGCTCGACGATTCACGCAAGCTGCTGAATTTCGTGGTGGAGCTCGGGCCGGACTGTGCAGGTACGGGAGAGCAGCTGAGCGAACTGCTGAGCAGGAAGTACCGTATCGACGCATCTGACCTGGCGGTCAGCTCGGTTTTCAGCCGATTCAGCCGCTGGCAGTTCCGGCGAAAGCAGGTGTATCTGGCCTGCGGCGAAGCCGAAGGCTGGCTGGTCTACATGGACCCGGAGGCGCTCAAAAAGTGGCAGCGAAGTGTGAAAGCCGAGCGGGAAGACGAGCAGAAGCTGCAGAAAACGGGAAAAGTCATCCAGGCCAACCGATTTGCCCACGGAAACCGCAAACAGGTGGACGGCGGGTTCGGTGTCTACTTCGCTGCGCAGTTTCCCGGGTTCGAGCTGCTGCCATCCGACGAAGCCACAGAGGTTACTCTGGAGAATTTGCGGCCGCCGTTCGATCAGGGACAGTTCGAAGTGACCGTATCCCCTAACGGCTATCCGTTCCGGATTGCCGGCGTCTTCAATAATCTGAACATGGAATGGGCCGCACCTCTGCTCGAGGCAAAATTCGGCACGCCGGAAAAACAGACGTCCAGACACATCATTCATAAGGTTGGCGAAGATTTCGCCATTCTGAAAAGGCCTTCATCCAAGCAGCTCGAGATCGTTTTCATCGACGGACACGGTCAAAGCGGCGCGAGGAGTCGCGCTAAGGATGCAGAGAAAGCAGCATGGCAGGACGAGGTCGAAGGTCTGTGAGAGCCCCGCGAAGAAGCGAAAGAAAGTGCGAAAGAAGAATCGATCGGAGGACCGGGTTCGATCGGCGCCACCGCCAACAGCCATTCAACGGTGCGGATCGACGAACTGCAGACCGCCGTCAGACCGCTGAGCAGGCGCTCATCTGGTCAAGAATCCAGGCTCAGGCACTCATCGCCTGAGCCTCGCCCTCTTCTTCTGCCCGCTCATCAGGCAGCATCTGGTTGAATTTCCCGTACGCTGTACCGAGGCGATCCAGAACGAAACGGGTGAACAGTTCCTGCACAACGCCGATGGAATGAGTATCGAATTCGATCGAGTGGCATGATTCCACAAAATGTCGCGCGACCTGGTAAGGGCCAATCGGCAGATTAGCCAGATGGATCGGATGGTCAGTAACCCCGGCAGATCGACGGATGATATTGCTGAGCAAGCCGCTGAAGTGGTTGGAACACTTCATAGACATCTGCAGTGCGATCTGACTGAGCTCCCGGCTCTCAGGTTCCTGTCTCTCATCCACGAACCAGGCAACCAGGCCGTCGTTCATGCGGCGCGTGAACGTATCCATCAACGCCGGTCTGCGGAACCTGAGCTCCCGCATGAGATTGAAACAGTACTCCTGATACGTGGTATCGGAGTCACGATAGGCAAGCTCAAAGAGCCCGTCTTCAAGATTGGAATAGAAGCCTTCCATCAGGCGCGTCACTTCCGTTGTGACTTGACGATGCAGCATTTCCAGATGCGCACGGTCTACGGAGCGATTCATCCCCTTCCCCTGGACGTGTCACTGAGAACCAGTTTATGGAGGCGGGTGGGTTCAAACGTTGAAGCAGTTCTCTTTTCCGGTGCTGACGGATGAAAAGAACCGCTAACGAAAGCGGATCTGCGCGTTTACGTAGCCGCTGCGCTCTTCCGATTTGAAGGACGCCTGTTCAATGGTGACACCATTACTGCGTTCAAGTTGGGCCATCCATTCGAATACTTTGTCGAAAGGCTGACCCTGGAGCACAACGTTCAGCAGGCCGCTGTCTTCCGGCTGCAGCCGGCTCAACTGCACGCCGCTGGCGTTCGCGGCGCGGCTGAGCACGGGGATCAGTGATCCACCGGCCGCACCAGTTTGCCTTTTTGACTGGCGAGCGGTGCTCTGATTGACCTTCACGTAGTCGAGGGTTTCTCTCGCGTTGGAGAGTCTGTTCGTTGCAGAGGCATGCCAATCAGACACCGGCTTCCAGGCAAGCAGCCATCCGAGCGAAAAGATGATCAGAAAAATAAGCGCCGCAATGATGACCTGTTCGTTGGGCTCTCTACCGGTGAACCATCGCCCCAATGCGCTGGTTCGCAACGTGTCTGCTATTCGGCTCATGGTTGCTCCCTCACCACGAAGTAGGCGCGAACGCCGTTGTCTTCCTGAAGTGAATTCTGCAGTTGCGCCTGCACACCGCGGGAGGCGAGCTGCTGCTCCAGGCGCTCCAGCTCCGTAAAGCTGGAAACGGAAATTTCAGTTTTCAGCTCGTCTTTGTCGGAGACGTAATCGAGCGCTTTCATGCCCGCAGCCTTCGGCAGAACCGCCGCAACGTCGGCGGTCAACGCGACAAATCCACGCCCTTCTGCTGAACTTGTGCCCCCCAGTTTAGCCGCCATAGCGCGCCTTACGTTACGGGGCTTCTCCCCTGGAAACAGCTGCCCGTACAGCGTTCGCGCCTCCTGATCGAGTTCTGCGGCCTGACGGTCAGCCCACCAGGCTTCGGCCAGCATTGCGCCCCAGGCGATGACGATCCACGCTCCGGCCAGAGCGGCCGCTACCCCCCAGCCACGGTTCAAACCACGATTCTTTGGTGGAGAAAAAGCGCCCTGCAGAATATTGATGTCGGTCTGACCGCGCCAAAAGCTGGCCAATGCTTCGATAGTGCTGCTGCCGCGGCTGTCGAATGCCACCTCGACATTCTCTAGCTGGGCCCGTTCGATCTCGCTGAGGTCGCCATTGATCAACGTCAACCGCTCGATTGTCAGCGTCTGAAGCGCCAGCATAAGGTTCGCTCGGTCGAGCGTTGCGGCCTGGCCTTCAGTGCGGACAATCACCTGCCCGCCGTCGAAAAGCACCGCGCCCTCCTCCGCACTGTGTGGCAGCAGATGCGCATCCGCCACGCAGAATCCGGGCTGCACGCCAACGGCGTTGAGACAGGCGAGCCAGTTTTCGAGAAGACGACGTTCCACAAGCTGGCAAGCAACAGGCTGCCCGGCTCTGACGGCACCGCTGGCCAGATGCATGGTTTCGATATCAGAGGCAATGAATTCCTCAACCGCAAACGGCAGCGCCCGGCGGATCTGCGATGGGTTGCGGCCCGGTACGCTGGCGGATACTTCCAGAACATACTGGTTCGGCACCACCATCAGCACGTTAGAAAGATTCGTCACCC
>JAUIKX010000285.1 GCA_030430515.1 Gammaproteobacteria bacterium
TCGGCGTAGCGGCCGACCTCGTCGTGGCCGACGATGAAATAGGTCTTGCCGCGGCGTTCGAGAGCGAAGCCCGCGGCGTTGGCGGCCGCGGAGAGTGCTTTTTCCACCGGCGTGTCGTAGAGGTTGAGCGATACGGTACCGGTGACGGTGCTGCCCATGAGCACGTTGACCCGCTGCTGCTTGGAGATCATCTCCACCACTTCCGACAGTTCGGTGTTGCGTACGTTGAGCGTGATGTTGCCCGCCCAGACAGGCAAGGTCGTCAAGAAGAGAAAGATCGATAGAAGCACCCTACTCATCGCCGTGCTCCCCATCACTGTGCAGCTCGAGCTCAATCACGCCGGTACCGCGTTCCAGACGAACGCCGTACTCGGTGACCTCTGCCAGCACGTAGCCCTGGAACGCTTCGCCAAGGGCGACGATCTCGCCGCTGATATTCGCCAGCGCCATCTGCTCGGAAGGCATGACGGCTTTGAGCACGAAGCCACCAGTGGCGCCGCCACCATCCTGGTTCGCGTGGGTCGCCGCGCCGGGATCGGAGAAGGGATTGACCCGCCCCTGGGGTTCACCCTCGGCGAAGACTGTTGAGGCAAGCGCCACAAGCAGCACAGAGATCCATTTCATGCCGTCCATCCATTGACTAAAGAGGCTAGGCCTCGTCCATGCGGTATGCACTCAATTGCACACGCGCGCTCAACACCGGGTCGACCCCGGCGTTCTGCACTTTCAGTACATAGCTTTTGAACACCACGTATCCGAGCTGGTCGGAAACGCTGCGCATCCAGTTGTCGAGGCCAAAGTAGCTGCCTTCCAGCTGCAGCCGGAAGGACAGTTCCTGGTATGGCAACTCTAAATCTTCCATGGCCGGTTCGATTGTGACGAGCTTCACATCGTACTGCCATGAGGCGCTCTGAAGCGCGGAAATGATATGTGACTCGAGCTGTTTGATCGGCAGGTTCTTGAGATCGCCCTGAAGGGTTTTTTCGAGCTCGGCCACCTCCTGCTCCAACGGCTCGATGCCCAGATTCGACGGCATGCGGGCCAGGGTGCGCAATCCGTTGAGCTGCGTATCCGTGTTTGCATAGCGCGCGTAGAGCGGCTTGCCGCCGAACATGACGAGCGCCGTGAGCAGCAGAAAAATCGCCGACCCGGCAATGAGATAGAGCTGCCGCAGATCGAGCCGATCGAGCAGCGCCGTCATGAGTGGTCCTCCGCGCTGCTCACCACCACCGCCAGATGAAACTCGACGCCGTGTTCGCCCTGCGAGGAGCGCTGGATACGAACGTCGTCCACCGTTTTGTCCTGAAACAGATTCTGCACGAAGCGCGACAGCGTGCCGTGATCACGGGCCACGCCGTGTATGGTCATATGCGTCATGCTCTCCCACACTCTGGGAAAGTCCTTGGTATCGTCGAGCACGAAGAAGTAGCTCGGTGGGCGAACCTCCGGTTCCTCTTCGGTGCGGATGCCCTCCCTCCGGAACTGCCAGCTGAGAAACCGCACATCCTGTCCGGGCAGCGCGTTTTCGATGGCTTTTACGAGTTCAGGCATCGTTGCACCGGACTGAAGGCTGGAAAGCAGCAGCACATCTTTCTGCAGCGTTTCTTTGCGCTCCTGAAGTGTTTTAAGCCTGTCCTGCTGCTGCATGGAAAGCGCCTTCTGCTCGCGCAGCACACGAACTTCTTCTTCCTGGGCATCCAGCAGCGACGATGCGAAAAGAAACGCTCCACCCGAAAGCACCAGCACTACGGCGAGCACCCCGCCCAGCATGCCCACCGCCGTACGCTTCATGTCGCGCTGGCGGAACTCTTCGGGCACGAGATTGAACTCAGACATGCTCGAAATCCCGTAACGCCAGCCCCGCGGCGATGGCCAACTCCGGCCGCCCCTTATTCACGCGCTTGTCTCTGTCCTTGCCCAGAAACTGCTGCAGCGGGTCGGGTATGCAGGTCACGGGGTGGTTCAATAGCTTGGAAAGCAGCGCATCGGCGCCGTTCCAGCGCGACATGCTGCCGATGAGATAGACACGGCCGTCGTTCGCGCCACGGCTTTCGCTGGCGGCGTAAACCAGGCCCCGCTCGATTTCGCGCACGAGCTTGTTCAGCTCCGGCCGGATGATTTCCAGGAGCGTGTGGGTCTCGTCGTCGGGCTTGTCTGCGCCAAGATCAGCATCGCGCAAGAGCATTGCGGCCAGGTCTTCGTCCACGTCCAGTGCCCGGCCGATCTGCTCGAGTATGGTCTGCTCGCCGTAGTCCACCTCGTCGTCGGAGAGGATGCGGCGGCGCGAGATGAGTGTGAGGTAGGACTTGGCACGGCCGCAGTTGACCACGAGCGCTGCCGTGTCATCGCCCGGCGTGTGCATGGCATCCACCAGGCGCTTGATCGCCACGGGACCGATCTCCATGGCATCTGCTTTCAAACCGCTCTTACGCAGCAGCTCCAGATACTGCATGACCGTGGACTTGCTGCACATGGCGATGAGCGAGGCACGCTCGCGGCTGTTTGTGTCGCTGTTCACCGGCATGTAGTCCACGACGAAATCGGCGATCTCGTCGCCGATGCGGTCGCGCATGAGCTGGGCGATGGCGCCGCTTTCGCTCTGACCGGGGTTGACCTGATAGTTGACGCTCATCACCCGCGTCATGGACGAAGGCATGGCGACAACGGCGCGCTTGCCGGTGAAACCGCCGCTCTCGACCGCCTTGCGCACGAGCGCCTTGAAGCGATCTTCGTCCTGAAGGAGCTCTTCGAAACTGCATCCCAAAGGCAGAGATTTGGTGGCTTTCAGGCACACCTCGCCATCACGGTGCTCCAGTTGCACCATGTGCAGATTTTCCAGCGAAAACTCGACGCCAATGGCGCCCGTGAATTTTCCTGCGCTGCGGCCAAATGGGAGGCGCATCACGGAGGACATCCTTCGATCACGAAGTCGTCAATGTAGAGGCCTTCGCTGTCGATCAATGTGCTGTCGGTCACAAATCTCACCGTAGCGTCGGCGGTAAGGTGAGTGTCCGGCAGCGCCACGGTGAAATTCACCCACGCTGCATCGGTTTTGTTGAAGAACTCGCCGGTAAATACCTCGAGCTCCACGGCGCCACCGCTGTTTTCCACGACGAGTGCCACCGTGTCGTTGTAATCCATCTCCGCCCGCGTGTATTTGAAGTCGACCTGCGCTTCGGTGAAGACCGACAGATCAACGCCCCGCTCCAGCGCGTTGTTGTTGCTGAACAGGCGTGCCGATCGGCTGCTTAGATGACTGGCCTTCTCCACGTCTCCGGAGAACACGGAGCCGTTATCTCCGATCTCGCTCCAGTTGCCGCTCCAGGAGAGCGAGCCGGTGGAGCCACCCCAGCTCCACACATACTCGAAATCGTCTTCGTAGGTATCCGGGCTGCCACAGGAAAGCGACGGCGATCCCCCGCCCGCTCCAGGTACTGTACCCGGCGTACCCGGTCTAGCTTCAGCAAACAGCAACGCCACATCGTTCGCCGTGAGCGCCGCATCGAAAATCATCACATCGTCTACCGGGCCGTTTGCCTCACCGGTGCCCGAGCTGGAGCCGATATTGAGATCCCCCGGCGTTGCCAGCAAAGGCCCTGCCACCGCCTCGCTCTGCACCAGCAGGCCGTTGACGTAAAGCGACGCCGTCTGCGTATCCGCATCGTAGACGCCGACAAGGTGGTACCACTCGTTGACGTTCAGCTGCTGATCGTAGCTCACGTTGACATCCACACCATTATACAGCGTGAGCAGCGGCTTCATGTCATTCAAACCCAGACGGTAATTGTGCGCAGAGATACCTGAATGCCGGCTGATCACGGTATTGTACTTCGGACCGAATACCGGTGGGCCTGCCGTGTTGATCCAACCCGCCACCGTAAGAGATCCGGTCAGGTTGAAATCGCTGGCCTCTACCGGGGAGGTCTCATCAAGCGAGCTGTCGATTTCGAGCGCACCTTGCACGGCACCTGCCGCAGGCATCCATACCGCAGACAAGGGCACCACGGCATCGTGGTTGCCAGCAATATCTTCGGCAACGAAACCGCTGGCTTCGTCCAACTTCCAGTGGGCAATGGGGTCGGCGCTCAGCTCTTCGCGCCGCACGAGCACCACGCTATCGTCAGTCTGTCCCGGCAGAACGTGATAGCAAGCCTGAAAATCCACCGCTAGCGCGCCGGGTGAGGCAGCGCCGAAGCGTGTGTAGTCGTAGCGGTCTTCCACCGTGCCGTCGAAGGCTACGCGGTACACCTCCTTCGGTCCGCGATTGAGCATGAGCAGCTTCGGTTCGTTGTACACGTGCGCGAGGCCTGACACGTCGCTGCCGGCAACGCTCGGCGTGATGCTGTGGGCGATGGCGCCCGTCTCGTCGACGATGCGGACATCGCCGTCTGTGTCGACGATGGCGAAATGGTTCTCGTACTCCGCAGCCGACGCACAGACGGCGATGTCCGCA
>JAUIKX010000009.1 GCA_030430515.1 Gammaproteobacteria bacterium
GCATGAAGAATACCGAATAGTCGCCGTAGTCGAGCAGGAGGTTTGCCGCACTCACGCACGCTACGGTGATCAGCGTGCCCATGAACGCCTTGTGTTTGCCCACCTTGCGCCCCAGCCACAGCCAGAACGGAATGGCACCGAGACCGGCCACAAAGTAGAAAAAGTAGGCCGCACCGATGGTCGGCACGCCGACGATATCCCGAATGAAAAACAGCGAAACGGCGTTGCGGAAAGATTCGCCGAAATACACCAGCACGGCGATGATCAGCACCCGAAGCATGGGGCCGTTCTTTCTGACGAGACGCAGGCCTTCCATGAAAGTGGGACGCTTCTCAGCCGCCGCTGCGGGAGGCGGCTCAGCGACCATGCCGACGACGATGAGCATGCAGATTGGCAGCGCCAGGATAATCGTCCAGGCCAGCCCCGAAAGCACCGGCCCCGTGAGGGTTGCCCGGTCGACCACCGTGCGCTCCCGGAAGTCGCCTGCGAAGGCGCCGATGGCGTCCTGCCAGAGGGTGACGAATACATCTTTAACGGCCGTGCCGTCAGCCTGCAGCTCCACGATCATGGGCACAGCCGCCGCCACCATCAGACCGATGAGCACGTAGAACTCGCGGGCAGCGGTAACGCGGCTGCGCTGGTGGTAATCCGGGGACAGCTCAGCACCCCAGGCCCTGTGCGGCAACGCAATCATGGTGCTGCCGAGGAAGAAGACCGCCAGCCAGACGAGAAAATAGACGAGCCCCACGCCCGGCTCGGGCATGAAGAGGTTGTAGACCCCCAGCATCATGACGAATGTGCCGGCGAACACCCAGGGTTTGCGCCGGCCGAAACGCGTGCGGTAGCGATCGGACAGTTCGCCCATGATGGGGTCGGTAATGACATCCGTGAGGCGCGCCAGCATCAGAATGGTGCCCACCGCAGCCAGGCTGATGCCGAGCCCGCCGGAATAGTGCGCCGGAATCCAGATCGACAGCGGATAACCGATCACAGCCAGCGGCAGGCCGAGGGCGCCATGAGCATAAATCGTGCGGCGGCTGAGTACTTCGCTCATGGTGTCAGTGTTCCTCAATAGTCAGGTGCAGGCCGTCATCAGCAAAAACCACCGGCCCGGAATAATGCGTTCGAATATGTTTCAGGCTTTCAACCTCTCGCCCCTGAGTGCGCAGCATACGATGACTGAGAACAAGCCGTCGCACACTGGCAGCTGCCGCCACCTCGCCGATCCGCGACGGCGTCATGTGGAGGTTTCTGGCGACCCGACCCGCGTCTTCCGGCACCGCATGGTGGGCGATGAGCAGGTCTGCACCCCGGCTGTGACCGATGAGCGCGTCGCCTCGGGCACTGGTGTCGCCGGTAAACACCACCGCGCATTCCGCGGTTTCAATGCGCCATGCAAGCGCCGGGATCGGCCCATGGTGAACCGGCATGGCAGTGATGCGAACGGCCTTGTTCTCATGTTCGAGCTTCAGGGCTTCAGTGCCAGTTGCGGGCATTTCCCGCACGTCGAGGGCCCAGCCTGCCGTCGCATCTGGCGGCAGGTGGTCGCTGAGATAGCTCCACGCCCCACGATCACGATCACCGAAGAGGCGCGCAGCGAAAGCGTTCATTCCGGGGAGCAGCTGGTTGCCGCTGGGACCGGCCACCAGCAGCGCGTCGCGGCGGTTGGTGAAATACAGCGCTTTGACGAAAGCGGGCAGATCGGAAGAATGATCTACGTGCAGGTGGCTCAGGAGTACGCCTCTCAGATTTTTGGGCTCGGCACCCGAAGCCGCGTAACGCTGCGCGGCGCCCGGGCCGGTATCTACCAGCCAGCGCACCTTGCCGCCGACCTGTACGGCGTAGGCGGAGGACGCACGTTCGCTGTCGAGCTCCGGGCCGCCCGACCCCAGCACGGTGACGCTCAGATCGCAGGCACCTGCCGTCGCGGCAAGCGGTAGCAGCGCAAACAAAGCAGCCGCAAGTTTCAACCGAGCGCGCTCAGGCAAAGTTCAGTTCGATCTTCAAGCCGTTGGGATCATGCACGAACACCTGACGAAGGCCGATCTCCGCGACCTCGTTGGTTTGATACTCAACATTGCCGCCGTCCAGGCGGCGTACCATGTCTTCGTAGTCGCTGCCCGCGAAGGCAATGTGGTCTACCGGTCCGGTGCCCTGCGCGTGCCTGGAAACCGTCATGCCGGCATCGTCGCCGTAATTCTCGTAGCTGGACCAGTCTGCGATATGGATGCAAGGCACCTCGCCCAGGTAGAGCCAGTAGCCGGGGAAACGCATGGCCGGTCGGAAACCCTCCTCGAAACCAAGCAGGTCGCAGTAGAACGATTTCGTGGCTTCAATGTCGTCTGACAGCACCAGGTAGTGCTCGATTCGCTGCAATGGCATGGCGATCCCCTTCAATTCCTGATGGCTCAATCGTACGTGCCCCAGCACCAGGGTCAACGTCGGAGAGATGGGTTAACATCCAGACCGGGGTAGGGATCGAAGACCAAATTGAGCAAATCAACCAACAAAGCGCTTGACCTCGTGATCGTCGGCGCCGGCTTTGCAGGCCTGTGCGCATTGCACCATGCCCGTGCAATCGGCCTGTCGGCACGGCTCATCGAGGCCGGATCGGGCGTGGGCGGCACCTGGTACTGGAACCGCTATCCAGGCGCCCGCTGCGATATCGAAAGTCTGCAGTACTCCTATCAGTTCTCCGACGAGCTGCAGCAGGAGTGGGAGTGGTCGGAGCGCTATGCGGCTCAAGCGGAGATCCTGAGCTATCTCGAACACGTCGCCGATCGCTTCGACCTGCGCGAGCAGATTCAACTCGACACCCGGGTGGTGTCCGCACACTTTCAGGAAGATCAGGAGCGCTGGCTGATTCGCACTGACAACAACGACACCCTGAACGCGCGCTTCTGTATCATGGCGACCGGCTGCCTCTCGAGCACCAACCGTCCTCGTTTCGAAGGAGAGGCCGACTTCGAGGGCAACGTCTTTCACACGGGTGAATGGCCACATGAACCCGTGGATTTCACCGGCAAACGGGTTGGAGTGATCGGCACCGGCTCCTCGGCCATCCAGTCCATTCCGATCATTGCCGAGCAAGCCGAGCAGGTTTACGTCTTTCAGCGCACGCCCAACTACTCCATTCCGGCCCACAACAGGCCGCTCGACCCCGCCGAACAGAAGCAGGTCAAAGCGGAGTACAGCGCGCTGCGCGAACGTGCCAGCCAGGGCTTCGGAGGTTCCGATTTTCTGGCGATCAACGCGCTCGGCAGCGAAGCTTCCGCAGCGGAGAGAGAAGCGGAGTTCGAACATCGCTGGGCGCTGGGCGGGCTCTACATCCTCGGCACCTATGCCGATCTGATGATCGACAAGGAGGTCAACGAACAGGCGGCAGAGTTTGCACGCAAACGCATACGCGCCGTGGTCGAAGATCCCGAAACCGCGGAAAAGCTCTGCCCGGACCAGGTGATCGGCTGCAAGCGGATTACCGTCGATACCGGCTACTTCGAGACTTACAACCGACCCAACGTAACGCTCGTGGACGTGAGCACTTCGCCCATCGAAGAGTTCACGGCAACAGGCCTGCGCACCGGTGGCGAAGACTTCATCGTAGACACCATCGTGCTGGCGACCGGCTTCGACGCCATGACCGGCAGCCTCTTCAAGATCGACATTCGCGGCAGAGGCGGCGAAAGGCTGAAGGATCAGTGGGCCGCGGGGCCGAAAACCTATCTGGGACTCATGAGCAACGGATTCCCCAACCTGTTTTTCGTTTCGGGGCCCGGCAGCCCTTCTGTTCTGTCGAACATGGTCGTCACCATCGAGCAGCACGTTGACTGGATCACCGACTGCCTGAAGCACCTTCAGACCGAACAGATCGATACGATCGAACCGAAGAGCGACGCTGTGGACCGCTGGGTGGCAGAGGTGAACGCCATCGCCGCTGAAACCCTGTTCATGGGCTGCAACTCCTGGTACCTGGGCGCCAACGTTCCCGGCAAACCCAGAATCTTCATGCCTTATGCCGGGGGATTTCCCGCCTACCGCGAAACCTGCGACGAGATTGCTGCCAACGGTTACACTGGATTTTCTCTGACAAACAAAAACACCACGGAGAGCGAACTATGAGCACCCCCCTACCACCCGGCGTCAGTGCCGAGCAGATGAACGAGGCGCTTGCCCGAATGCGCAAAGTGGTCGGCAAAGAATGGGTGTTCGTCGAGCAGGATAAAGTTCCGTACCACGACCCCTATCCGGTCAACAACGACGCCTCAGCCAACAAGGCATGGGCAGGGGTTGCGCCGGCTTCCACGGAACAAGTGCAGGCCATCGTGCAGATCGCCAACGAGTTCAGCATTCCGCTCTGGCCGGTATCCCGTGGCAAAAACTTCGCCTACGGAGGGGCGGCACCCGTGCTGTCCGGCTCCGTGGTGGTCGATATGAGCCGTATGAACCGCATTCTCGAGGTGAACGAAGACTTCGGCTACGCGCTGGTGGAACCCGGTGTGAGCTACTTCGATCTGTACAACTACATCCAGGAAAAGGGCCTGAAGCTTTGGATCGACGTGCCCGATCCGGGCTGGGGCAGCGTCATGGGCAACGCGCTCGATCACGGCATCGGCTACACGCCTTACGGCGATCACTTCGCCATGCAGTGCGGTATGGAGGTGGTGCTCGGCAACGGTGAGCTGGTGCGCACAGGCATGGGCGCCCTGCCCGGCAACAACACCTGGCAACTGTTCAAATACGGATTTGGCCCCTACGTGGACGGCATCTTTTCTCAATCCAACTTCGGCATCGTCACGAAGATGGGCATCTGGCTGATGCCGGAACCGGCCGGCTACCGACCATATATGATCACCTTCGAGCGCGAAGAAGACATCGAAGAGGTGGTGGAAATCCTGCGCCCCCTGCGCGTGGGCCAGGTCATCCAGAATGGCGCCACGGTGCGAAGCCTTCTGCTGGATGCGGCCATCACCGAGTCGAAGAGCAAATACACGAAAAGCCGCGAACCCATACCCGACAGCCTGTCGCGCAAAATCATGGCAGATCAGGAAATCGGCATGTGGAATTTCTGCGGCGCGCTGTACGGCCCACCGCCCGTGATGGATACCCTGTGGACCGCCATCCGCGACTCGTTCGCCAAAGTGAAAGGCGCAAAGTTCTATTTCGAAGAAGACCGCAAACGCCGGCCGGACATTCTCATCCACCGCGGCGAAACCATGAAGGGCATTCCCAAACTCACGGAGTTCAACTTTCTGAACTGGAACGGCGGCGGCGGCCATGTAGGCTTTTCGCCGGTTTCGCCGATCACAGGCAAAGACGCCATCAAGCAGTACTACATGATCAAGGATCGGGTACGGGAGTACGGCTTCGACTACATGGGTCTCATGGCGATCGGCTGGCGCGATCTGCACCATGTGACCGTCATCGTCTACGACAAGAACGACCCGGACGAACGGCGCCGCATGAACGAGGTGTTCCGCATCATGGTCAAGGAGGCCGCGGCCGAAGGCTACGGCGAGTACCGCACGCACATCCAGTACATGGATGACATCGCCGGCACCTACAACTGGAACGACAATGCGCTGATGAAAATGAACCAGAGCATCAAAGACGCGCTCGACCCCAACGGCATTCTGGCGCCGGGCAAATCCGGCATCTGGCCGAAGCACCTGCGTGAGGACGGCAAATCATGAGAGCACTGAAACTGATTGGTCTGGCCTGTACCGCACTTTGCACAACTGCATCTTTCGCAGAAGAGATCGACGGCGAGGCGGTCTTCAACCGCCACTGTGTGCATTGCCATGCAGACAGCAAAGAGGCACCCGGCACGCTTCAGCTGGCCATTCGCCTCGGGGCAGATCGCGCCGTGCTCACCGAGCGCACGGATCTGGTCGGCCCATACATAGAGGCCGTGGTCAGAAATGGTTTGAACGCCATGCCGCCCTTCGCGCCCACCGACCTGCACAGCAGGAAGCTGGAGGCGCTGGTTGAGTTCCTGACCAACAACTAGGGCGTGTTCACACTGATAACAGCGGTGTGTTGCCACCCAAAATCGCCGCCTGCTCTTAGCATCCGGAGGCGAAAGCTGCAGGCGTTCGGGAGGATTACAAAGCAAAACGCGGAAGGAAGTGGCTGTGAGGGCCATTTCCGGACGTAGGTTAGATGTAGCCGCTCAGAATTGATCGAGACTCCGCCCTGTATCGGACGTTCGATCGGCAATGGTTCTGATGTCGCGAACGCGTGCTTTCGGCCAACAACGACCATTCACGGATAGAGCTTCTTGAGAAAACGCTCCATGTGTTTGTCGGTTCGATCTAAGGGCACCTCATCTTTACGAAACCATCGTACCCCAAGAAACTCAGAATCATCGAAAGCTAATTCTTTGGATCGATCACCTTTCAAGGTGTACCAGATCGATACGTCGGTATGGCCTGCCGTTTTACCGACCGTCTCAGTAATGGTTACAAACAGCGGATGCTCATGCAGGAATTCCCCATCGATGGACAGTTCCTCTTTCGCTTCACGCAACGCAGTGTTTCTCGGGTGTTCATCCGGTTCAACGTGCCCTCCGGTCGGCAGCCACAGCTCTGCGTTGATGTGATCTACAAGAAGAATGTATTCACCGTCCACCAATGCGAAATATGAGATGAGATGTTTCGGCGGAATGTCGGGCTTCTTCAGCCTGCAAATTTCTACACCTGAATCGATCCACGAAAGCACGTCACTCTTGGTTTCTTTCTCCAACTGATCGAGGGGTTCGATCAGATCGACTTCTTTTCTTATCTCAGCTCTCATTGGCCTACTGTGCGAACAAACAGTGAACCCATCAATGGCGGTTGTGGGTCGCAGGCGGCGGCACCTCTATCCGGCACTGGGCGACTGCTCATGCAGAAAGCCGCTACAGCGGTCCGCCTGGCTCCAAGTTGGTCGACTGAATCATGATCGCCATCATTCCCGACTCGCTGCCTTTGGAGTGCTCTTCGCCGACCTCGAAGAACACACCTTGCCCGGCCGAAAGGTGCACTCGATTTCCATCTGCGCCAGCCGCCCAGCCCTCTCCCTGAACAACCAGAAAGAGCTGGCAGAAGCCCGTTGGGTGAGTACCGACAATCCCATCAGGCCCAAAGTGCACTGCGTAAACATGCACTTCCCCCTGACCGTGGCCTAGCGAGACGCCCGAGGACCGCTTACTGTCATACACCGCAATTCGCTCTGCGAATTCAGGGCCAAATTCGAGAACTCGCAAAGCACCCCCCTCGTGGTATCGGTCCTGAACGGCATGATACGGACTACTACAACTAGATCGCTTCCGTACCATCTGCCGCACAGAACTTCGGCGTCAGGTCGAGCACCTGCAGCAACCGACCGAAGCCGATGTATTGCCCGGCCATCATGCCGAGCTCCAGAATCTCGGGTTCGCTGAAGTGTTCGCGCAGCCGATCAAAAAACGCATCGTCGATGGTCTGATGCGCCGTTGCCAGCCGCTCGGCATACTCCACCGCCATCGCTTCACGCGGCGTGAACGATTCGCCTGTCGCGTCCAGATCCGAAATTTTCTCTTCGGTTAAGCCGTTTTCCATCGCCGATGGAAATCGCGCGCCTAGTCACGTAAAGCAGTCGTTGAGCCTCGCGATCTTCAGGCGCACCAACTCCTTGAGCGAGGGCTCCACCAACCCTCCGTTGTGCGCCGGATAGTAGAACTCGAAGTAGCGGTCGAAGAACCCGGAATGCTGCGCCAGGCCTCGGAGAACCGAAGCATCGGCACCGGCAGCTTCAGTCGCCTGAACCTGAGCCCGGGTCTTTTCAGGCAGTTCATCGTCTTCAAGCAGTCGAATTCGCGCCATCAGTGTCACTCCCTTAAAACCTCGCTGGCAGTCTATCAGCCAGCACCGACCCTGACACCCGGAGGCCCGCGCGAAGGCCGGAAGCAAAAATGCAAAGCGCTTACATCGGTTCGAACGATTTCAATTGCATTGTGACCATTGCAAACGTAGCTTATGACAATTAATTGGCGCGAATGGCGTCTTCGGCCGAGTCTCGGGCCGTGACGCCGTGGTACGCGGAGGAAGCCATGTCGAGCCCCCATAGAAAGCCGAACTCGCACAAGAGAAAGCGGTTGCGACGACCGAAGGCCGGTCGAGAGCGGCCCGACCGTCGTGCGGCCAGCTTGCTGGGCGATTCGTCATTCATCGCCGACAGCATCGAGAACATGTACCGCATCGTCGAGCCCTGGCAGAAACAGGGCGAAGAGGTGGCGAGGAAATTCAGCCGCTCCTACGGCGCGGTAGAGATGCCCGCCGGTGCCAGCGATCTGCAGGGACGGATGCTGCAGAGCAGCGGCGAGCTGCTGGCCAACCTCATCGATCTGATGGGGCTCTACACCGACTGGGCGCTGCACTTACCCGATACGCTTCTGGATGGCGGACACCACGCCGCACACCGCAGCCGGGACCATAACTCCGAGCAGCTCCCGGTGGCCATCGAAACGACCAGCAGAAAAACCGTGCGGGTACGCGTCAGACTCGACCAGCAGGCCGACGGCGACGACCTTCGCACCAGCGGTCTGAAAAGTAAGAGCGGCGTGCGGGTAAGGTTTTCTGACGATCGAGGGCTCGTCGTTGCCCACGTCAAGGTCGGGAAAAAGGCCAAGCCGGGACAGTACGCGAGCGACATCATCGACGACCACACAGGCGGGATCGTCGGGCGTGTGCGCATCAAGGTCAGAGAGTGAGCTGCTTTCAGGCCGGTCTCGTCAATGAGGTGCTGACAGAGTACGGCTCACTCACACGAGCAGCTCTGAAGCGGTACCTCCCCGACCGGGAACCAAGACAGTATCTGTACGATCTGGTGGCCGACTACCCGAATCGAGGCGGCAAGATGATGCGGCCGAGCATCTGTATCGCTACGGCCAGAGCTCTGGGAGGCAGCACCGAAGCCGTGCTGAATTGCGCGGTTTCTCTGGAGCTCCTGCACAACGCACTTCTCATCCACGATGACATTCAAGACGAAAGCGAGGAGCGCCGAGGCAAACCCACCATGCACGAGATGGAAGGCGTTGCCATGGCGATCAACGTCGGCGACACCCTGACCCTGCTCAGCCTGCGGCCGCTCCTGGAGAATCAGTTCGAGCTCGGTGTGGATCTCGCGGTGCGCATCATCGAGGAAACCGAAACCGTCGCGTTCGAGTCTGCGGAGGGACAGGCACTGGAGCTCGGCTGGCGCCGCGACAATGTGCTGAACGTCAACGAAACCGACTACATGCAGATGGTGCTCAAGAAAACATGTTGGCTGGCCACCATCTACCCCATGCGTATAGGCGCTCTGATCGGTAGCAACTGCAGGGTGGACCCCAACCGTTTCACCAACTTCGGTTTCTTTCTGGGCACCGCTTTCCAGATACAGGATGATCTGCTGAACCTCTACGCAGATAAAAGCTACGGCAAAGAGCGTGACGGCGATATCTGGGAAGGCAAGCGCACGCTCATGCTCATTCACCTGGTGGAGCGCTGCTCATCCAGCGAGTTCGAACGCATCGAGCGCACGCTGGGACTGCCCCGGGAGGCCAAACGCGCCAAGGACGTGCGGTGGATACGCAAGGCCATGGACCGTTACGGCTCCATCGACTACGCCCGGCAGGTCGCAAACGGCATCGCCGGCGCGGCCATGGAGGAGTTCTACCAGGCGTTCTCGGGTGTCGAGCCTTCGCGCGATCTCGATTTTCTGCAGGGCCTCGCGACCTGGGTATTCGAGAGGAAATGACATGGCGGTGAGAAAACGGAAGAAAGGCGGCGAGCAGAATCCGAAATTCAACATGGCCCGCGGTTTCAGCACAACGACCCAGTCGCCGCCATTCTCGTTCGAAAACGTCGTTCTGAACTTCTTCCCGCTCGAGGCCGACTACGAGAGCCTGGAGACGTTCATTGACAAAACGGTGAACATCGCTCCGGACTTTGCTTACTTCAAACCCATCGCGCCCATGGTGATGATGATCTCCGCCTACTATCCGAAGATGGGGCTCGAGCATGGCAATCTGGGTTGGACCGCCCAGAACGAAATCCTCTTCACCATACCGGTAGAGTGGTACGAGCCCGTCGGCGATGAGTACGAGTTCAAAGCCATCGCTCAGTACGCTCCGTTCATCTACGTCAGCGATGAATCGTCTCAGGCCGAAGGACGGGAAGTGTTCGGCTGGCCGAAAGTGCACGGGTGGCTTGCGCCGACCATCAACAATTGGGTGCACAACCCGCGCAACCCGCGGGAGCTTCTGAACATGAAAACCTACGTGTTCGAGCATCTGTTCAGAGACGATATCTATCAGCCCCAGACCCTTCTGCAGATTTTTCAGCAGCCGCCCAGCAGCTATTCGATCTTTCCGCCGAGCGCCGACAACCCCCTCAATCCCTTCAAGCGTATTCCGGAGGTTGCCGACAATCTCAGCGCCACAGTCCGCAGACTGTGGGACTGGGGTTTCAACGAGAACATCCGCAATCCGCTCGGTTTTTCGAAGTCCATGGGCAACCTTCTGCAGGGGGTGCTCAATTCTGCGAACAGTCTTTCCGGCAACACCATCAACCTGAAGCAGCTCCGCGATGCCCAGAATCCGGAGCTGGCCTGCTACCAGGCCATCACCAATGCCCGCATGGAAGTCGAAGAAGTTCGCAGGGCAGGCCTTCTGGGCGACGGCCTGCAGCTCACCGGCGATCTGTCCGGCGGCTATACCCTGGGCATATCCCGATACCCTTCCGCCCCCATCATCGAATCGCTCGGCCTCGTGACCCACGACCAGGACATCGGCAGCAACGACACGGCCATTTCCTACCTCAAGCCGGTCATGCCCTTCTGGCAGGAGCTGGACATGACGTACGCAGGAGGCGAGAACATCGCATGGCGCGCGGCCGAACGTCAGGGCTCGAAGTGGCGCAACCACAAATACGTCGAAAAGATGAATGTGGAAAGTGCCAAACAGGCACTGAACGACCAGCAGATATCTACCCGTGAAGGCGCGGTGCCTTCCGAACGGGACCCTTACCTGCCCTACTACGTTACGGAGGGGTCCGCCGGGTTCCAGGTTGCCGAGGGTCCTTTCAATTTCCCCAACGCCTCATTTCGCGTGCTGCCGCTTCTGGCGGACATCGACAAGCTCAACGAATACCTCGAAGGCAGCAACACCCACGAAGAAGAGAGCGACGCGGCGCTTTTCGGGCAGGTGCCCAACAGCCACATCTATTTTGAAGCAGCCGAGCCGAAGGTCTACCTGACCATCGCCAACTACGGCGAGATGACCGCCAAGAACGACAACATGGGGCTATGGGAAGAAACGCAGATCAAGTTTCTCATTCCCGTTCGCGTGCATCGGAATGACGAGAGCGGCAAACGGCAGTTCGTCGGCATGGGCGTCGTCGCGGCGTTCGACTATTCCAACAGCGCCCTGGGCACCACCACCGGCCGCGAGCTGAACGGCTGGCCCACGGTGCTTTCAGAGATTGAAAGTCTGCCGAACACCTGGGCCGGCAACGAAGGACCATTCGCGGCTTCCGCACCATTGGTTCAGCTCAAAACCAGCATGCCGAGCGCTCTGTTCGAGGACCAGCCTTACGCATGGAATACCCTCCTGGAAATCGTGCAGGGCAATCAGATCCCCTGGTCTGACTCCCGTTCCTGGCAGCGCATGGCAGAACACATGGGCAAGCCGCTCAAGGAAGACCTGACGCGTATGGCCGCCACAACGAGACATGATCCGGAGGGCTTCGACGCGTTTCAGTCGATCGCCATGCAGGTGATGTGCGGTGAGCGGGAAGTGCACGAGTATTCCTTCAAACAGTTTCGCGATGCCGATGCGCCGGAAGACGCCTGCTACCAGGCCGTCATCTGCAACCGCGCTACCATGCGGGTGAAAGACCTCCGCCCGCTCGGCGGGCAGACCAGCATACGCATCTACGACTACCCGACACAGAGAATCGTTCAGACCCTGGGCCTCGCGCACTTCGGCGACGATCCGAACGATTCACGTAAGACTTTCCGATTGATTGCGTGCCGACCGTTCTTCTTCAACACGCACCTGAGCACACGGCTCGGTGACGTGGTTTGCTGGCGGGCCGGCAACCGCAGGTGGCGCAGCCAGGCGCCGCTGGCGCAACCGCCGACGCCCGTACCGGGGCGCGATTTCGTGCACTTCATCAATACCGGGCAGTCACGCTATCCCAGGGAGAAGCTGAACAACGCGCCGCAACAGATCGACCTGAAGATGCGGGCCTGGCTGGACGAGGCGCCTGATGATGAATGCCTGTCCGACGAAGCATGCCAACAGGTCCTCTGCGGTCGGTTCGAGCCGCACATGGTGCTGCACGCTGCACTCAGCAACGAGTGGGAGCATTGGGGGCTGCCGCGATGGTTCATAGAACAGGAGCGTAGAGACCAGCTCGCCGAGCTCGCCAGCGAGGACGATTTCCAAGCCGAGGCGGATGTCGGCCTGCGCAACCGTTTCGGGCTGGGGGAGCGTGGCCTGGAAATAAACCGACCGAGCACAAAGAACGTGCCTGCAGGCGAGATCCGGCAGCTGCCGACATTCGTGATTCCCACCGATTGTGTCGGTCCTGAGGAAGATCGCATATTCCCGCCCCATGAGCGGGTGCCCGACGAGCTCGACCCACAGTATTGGACCCCTCCGGACCCGCAACCCGAGCATGACTGACAAACCAATAAAAGTGGCCATCATCGGCGGTGGCTGCGCTGCCATGACGACCGCCTGGGAACTCACCCAGCCACATTTTCAGGGTCACTTCGAGGTGACGGTATACCAGATGGGCTGGAGGCTGGGCGGCAAGGGAGCGTCCGGCCGCGGGAAAGCCGACCGCATCGAGGAGCACGGTCTTCACCTGTGGATGGGCCACTACGACAACGCCTTCCGCGTCATGCGGGAATGCTACGGCGAGCTGAATCGCGACCCGGAAAAGTACCCCATCGCCACCTGGCAGGACGCGTTTGAAGCCGACCCATACGTCGGCCTGACCCATCTGGATCCGGACGGCAACTGGGAGCGTCTGATGGCGCACTTCCCGCCGCTGCAAGGCACGCCTGGCGACCGCCACACGCAGGCGCTGCCGACGAACGTGCTCGGCTATGTGAGCCGCTGTGTGAGGCTTCTGATGGCACTGCTCGAAAGCGCCGGCAACGTCCAACCGCAGACCTCTGAAGCACTCTCCGGAGAATCGGTGATCGACGCCATGAACCGCTACCTTCGCTACGGCAAGGTGCTCACGTTCACGACCGCTCTGCAGGGGCTGCACACGTTGCAGGCTGTGCTGGACGTTCTGCCGCTGGCTCCGGACAACCTGCTGCAGGCTTTCGTATCATCACTGTGCGATGCACTGCAGAGCCTGATCGAACCGTTGCTCGACCAGGAGGCGGAAGCTCGCTACCTGTTCGAGATCGCCGACCTGATGATTGCCATCACCCGGGGATGTTTCCGCTTCGGCCTGCTCACCCATCCAAGAGGCTTCGACGCCATCGACGAGTACGATTGTCGGGAATGGCTGGCCATGAACGGCGCGTCAGACCGTGCGCTGTACTCTTCGTTCGTACGCGGGCTGTACGACCTGGCATTCGCTTACGAAGACGGCGACCCGGAAAAACCCGGCATGGCGGCCGGCCAGGGGCTGCGCGGTGGGCTGCGCATGTTCATGGGCTATCGCAGCGCGCTGTTCTGGAAAATGCAGGCGGGTATGGGCGACATCGTGTTCGCGCCGCTGTTCGAAGCGCTCAGCCGACGCGGCGTGAAGTTCGAATTTTTTCACCGGCTGGAAAACGTCGCGATCGACGATGACGAGGATGCACACGTATCCCGTCTGGACTTCAGCGTTCAGGCAGAGATCAAGGGCGGCAGACCTTACGAGCCGCTGATCGATTGCAAAGGCATACCCTCATGGCCGGCCGAGCCGTTGTGGGAGCAGCTGCGTAAAGGTCGCAAGCTCGCCAGGCGGGGCGCAAAATTCGAGTCTGCCTGGGACAATCACGTCGTCGAGACGAAAACGCTGACCGTTGGAAAAGACTTCGATTTCATCGTGCTCGGTGTCAGCCTCGGCAGCATTCCTCTGGTCTGTCGCGAGATCATCGAACGAGACCAGCGGTGGAAGCACATGACCACCCGCATCAAAACCGTCGCCACCCAGTGTTTTCAGCTGTGGGTCGATGAGCCGCTGGAGGCGCTCGGCTGGCATGAGGACAGCCCCAACCTTTCCGCATTCGTCGAACCTTTTGATACGTGGGCCGACATGTCACACCTGATCGATGTGGAGGATGTGCCCGGGCCGCCTGGATCGCTGGCTTATTTCTGCAACGTGCTGCCGACCGAGCCCTTCAGCGAGGAGGTGCTCGAGCAACCGGACTACCCGGCGAAGATGCGCGAGACCGTGAGAAGAAACGCCATCGACTTTCTGAATCGGGACGTACACCACCTCTGGCCGCGCTCGGCCAACCGCAAGGGCTTCCGCTGGCAGCTGATCAATCAGATGGGCGCGCAGCCGGAGCACGACGAATCTGCATTCGACAGCCAGTTCTGGACCGCTAACGTCAACCCGTCGGACCGCTACGTGCAGAGCCTGCCCGGCACCACCAAGTACCGCATCTCACCGCTCGACCGGACTTACGACAACCTCACGATCACCGGCGACTGGACCGACTGCGGGTTCAATTTCGGCTGCGTGGAGGCTGCTGTCATGAGCGGACGCCTGGCCGCTCACGCGCTCGCCGAATATCCACCGCTGGAAGACATCGACGGCTACGATCATCCCTGATCGTCGAGCAGATCCAGGGCGGCGCGCACCGCCGGAATATCGGCACCATCCGGCATCCGGTTGATCGCTGCCGCCAGACCTTCGAGGCGTTCCGGCGTTGGACCGATGAGGGCGATCTGATCCCGGCGCGCTTTGACCTCTGCCAGGCGGTGTCCGCGCTTACGCGACAGCTCAATGGACTTTCTGAAGAGCTCGCTGGCCAGCAGGTCGCCCGTAGATGCCATCAGGCAACCACGCAGCCGCAGGCCGTCACCTTCCGTAAAACAGGCGATGTTGCGCTCTACGAACGCATCGGCTTCATCGAGCCAGAACTCCGCCGCTTCGTGACGGCCGTGACGCAGGTTCGCCTGCACCAGCGACAGGGTGGAATGGCCACGCATGGAGAGGTCCGATGAGTAGGCATTCTCCAGCGACGCTTCCAAACGGGCGATTCCCGCCGCATCCCCCATTTCGGAGACCGCCCAACCCGCGTGCATCTCGAAATACTGCGTCCAGATGTCCATATCGTGTTCACGGGTCAACTGAACCATACGCTGGGCAATGCTGAGCACCTCCGCCGCTGGCCACTCCATATCCTGACGGATCAGATTGAGGTAGGAGTAGACGTGCGTCCGGTTCAATGGCGAGTTCGATCGTTCCGCCACACTCATGGCGAGATCAAAACTGCGGTTCGCAGCGCCGAGATCCCCCCGCATGATCCACGCCCAACCGTGATTCATCAGTGGACCCAGCTCGAGATGGCTGAGCTTGAGACGCTCCGGTTCCGCCGAAAGCATGCCACCGACGACGGAGTCCAGATAACCCAGCGCCTCTTCCGGCGCGCACTGAAGAAAACGGGTGTAGCCGATAATCCAGGCAGCCTGGCGAAGCTGGCGCGGGGCGCCGGTCTCCTGCGCCATGGCCAGCAGCTCTTCCGCAAGGTTATCGGCGTAGCCCCGCAGCCCGGCGCTGCCATAAACAGACCACACATCCATCAGCGCCGCGAAACGCTCGTCCGGCTCCAGCGACTCAATGAGCTCTCGCTTGCGCCGGACCATCTGAAAGAGTTCCGGCGCTGTGAAGTTGTGGTAGGCCTGAAGTGGTGTCGCCAGTTCGTTCAGAAACTTTAGCTCCCGCCGATCGCGATCGGCCGAGATCGGCAGCGTCGCGAGCAGTTCCAACGCCTTGTGGTAGAGCGCGATGGACTCCGCAAGCGCCCATTGGCCAAGCGCCTGGCGGGCAGCCTTGGCATAGAAGCCGACCGCAGTATCGGTCTGCCCGGCGCCGTGATAGTGCCACGCGGCGATATCGTCCCCGAAATTCAGGCCCCCCGTTTCCAGCGCTTCGACCACCTGCAGGTGCAACCTGATCCGCTCGCGACGGAGCAGGGTTTCGTAAGCGGTATCCTGCACCAGCGCATGCTTGAACTCGTACAGGTCATCCTCGTCGCTGGATCGGCCTGCGACGAGGCCGCTATGTACCATACTGCTCAGGTGTTCCTGGATCAGTTCTGCCGGCAGCCGCGATACCGACTCCAGCTGCTGCCGGGAAAAACGTCTGCCCAGAAGCGCGGCAAGTTGCGCCGTGCTGCGGGCGTCACCAAGCACGTCCAGCCGTGCGGCGATCGAGTCGCGGAGCGAAAGTGGCACCGCACCATCGGATCCACCCGCTGCCTGTGGGGTCATGCTGTAGCGGGTTACTTCCTCGAGGAACAGCGGCACACCGTCTGAACGCTGAACGAGCGCTTCCGCGGTCTTGGCGTCCAGCTGATCGCCGACCCAGCTCTTGACCAGCTCTGCCGATTCTTTGCTCGAGAGTCTGACCAGCTCCATCACGGTATGGCTGCCCACGGGAATCCACGGGAGCGAAAAATCGCTTCTAGCGGTGAGTATGAGCAGCACCTGAGATCGCTCCAGCCTCCGGGCAAGGTGCTCCAGAAGCTCGAGGGTCGAAGGGTCCGCCCAGTGAAGGTTCTCCACCACGAAGGTCGTCGGAGCTTCGCGGCTGATGGAAAGGATCAGATCAGAAAGAATCGCTACCGTCTGACGACGCTGCTGTCCCGGCCCCATCGTCTCCAGCATGTCTGACTCAACAGGCATGCCCAGAAGACGTCTGACCACCGCTTCGGCAAGTACCGGATCGGAGTGGTGGCGCCTGAACCACTCGGAAAAGCCCTCATCATCGAAGCCCCCCTGCAACTCACGCAGCAACGAAAGCACCGGATAAAGCGGCCGGTTCTGATAGTGCGCAAAACACCGACAGATCAGCCAGCTCGTCGCGGAGCGACCGCGCACTTCATGGAGCAGCCGGCTTTTACCGATGCCCGGCTCGCCGCGCAGGATGAGCATATGGCTGTGCCCCTCAGCAAGCCGTTGCTGAAGAGAGATCAGCGCATCCAGCTCCCGCTCCCTTCCCACGAAAGGTGTCTCGGTGCGAGCGGCTATTTTCGTCACCGTATCCTGACGGGCCCCCTGAGCTCGGTACGCAGCCATCGGTTCGTCGACGCCCTTGAGCGGATGCACGCCAATCGGCTCGAGCTGAATGGCGGTGTCAACCAGTTGTGCTGAAGTCGCGGAGAGCACCACTTCGTCTGGTGCAGCAAGCACCTGAATGCGAGCGGCGATGTTCGGCGTGGCGCCGAGCGCCAGCTGTTCGATCTGCTCACCATGCCCGACGTCACCCACAACTACCGGTCCCGTGTGGATACCCACCCGCACGTGGACGTCGACAGATGCCCATGCACGGGACACCTCGCCGACGGAGCCGGTGATCTCCAGACTGGCGAGGACGGCTCTGACCGCATCGTCTTCGTGAGCGACAGGGTATCCGAAGTAAGCCAGCACACCGTCTCCGAGATACTGCGCGACCGTTCCTTCGAAACGCTCGATGATCGTGTTCACCAGCTGATGGTAGCCGTGGAGCACCTCCCGGAGATCTTCCGGGTCAAGCCGTTGGGACAGCGCGGTGCTGTCCACCAGATCGCAGAACAGCACCGTGAGCTGACGACGCTCGGCCTGTCGCTCCTGTACCACCGGCTCACCAAGCCGTGTGCCGCAGTGACCGCAGAACGAAGCGTCGGCCGGCACGCTCTTCTGGCAGCTTGGACAATTGGTTTCGAGGGAGGCACCGCACGCACCGCAGAAGCGCATGCCCGGCGCGCTCTCGTGGTTGCATTGGGTGCAGCGCATGGCGACGAAGCGTGCCTGAATGGGTATAGCCAACATACTTGTTTTTACACTTCCCGGCCAGCACTATGACCTTTCGGCTGAAGCAGTAACGGAGCCGGAAATGAGCAAAGAGAAACCACCCACACCCGACGATGTGATCATCGTCGGTGCAGGCGTCTGCGGCCTCGCATCTTCTCTGCGTTTCGCCCGCAAAGGGCTGAGCGTCCGCCTCATGGAATCACAGGCGCTGACAGCCTGGGGCCGGCAGAAGCGGAACGTCATCGTCGACTCCCACAGCGCCGGCTACCTGGTCAGTCTCGGCATCGAACAGTCACGCCTTCCGCCCGTTAAATCCATGCGCGTCGGCCGCAAGGGCGAACCGCGGCTCAAACTGGACTTCGATGCCGAGCAGGTACGCTGCTCGAAGCCCGAGGAAGATATCGACGTATGGCTGCAACGCCGTGACTGGGTCTCCATCGTGGCGCTCGGCGAGCTGCAGCACGCGCTGCTAGCGCTCGTCGAGGAGGAGCCACTCATCACCGTCCAGTTCGAGACGGCAGCGCTCGACATTGAGCAGGATGGCGACGTGATCGACGTTACGACCGCGCAATCCAGGCATCGCGGGCGCTTCGTGCTGATCTGCGACGGCGGCAGCAGAACATCACTCAGTAAGCGCCTGAAGGTCTCGCGGAAAGTGCACAGCAGAAACCGCATGAGTTTTGCAGTGGCCGCTCTGGAAACTCCGCAGCCGGCTCAAGCCCGCATGGGGATCTACGGCGACTACTGGTACGGGCTGTTCTCGAGCGGCGAAACCATCAGCTGCGCCCTGCCGGCTGGTAACAGGCAGGGCAACGCGGCGGAGCATCTGCGTGAGCTGGGATACCTGGGACCGCTGGTAGAACCGCCGATGGAAATCGACATCGCGGTTACTGAAGCCGATCGGCTGCACCTCGGTGAGCGCATCGTCATCGCCGGCGACGCCGCCGGCACCAGCGACCCCCGCACCGGGTTGGGACTGCAGATGGCACTGTTCTGGTCGGACCTGGTAGCGCGCCATCTCCGGATCGACACATTGAGCATCTGCCAGCCGAAGTACGAAAAAGAGAGCCGACGGGCCAACCGGCGCCGCGTCGAAGGGGAGTTGGCTCTGCTCAATCTCGCCGATCAGGCCGGTTCGACAACACAGTTGGCAGCCGCCGACGCGGTCATCGATTTTCTGAAACGCATTCGCCTGCACAGCACTTTGAACTTCAGGCCGACGGACGGCAGGCGAGCCTTCGAGCTCGAGAGCCGAATCACATCGGCCGGACAGCTCTCCATGGTCGCAGGCGCCATAGAGTACGAATGCCTCAGCGGTAAATTGAGGATAAGCCAGCGGGCCGACATGATTCGGTTACACCTGAGAAATGCGACGATCGTGCAGAAGATCGGCGGCAGGTCGGTCGGCCGAATCAGGCTCAGAAAAGTCTGTGCCGACCTGCCGGCTGAGATGGCCAGCAGCCTGCTCGCGGAAGCTTACCGACAGCCGCTTCCAGCGACACACATCGATCTTTCTCTGAAGGCGTGCGAGACGCTCACGCTCGGCCCCTTGATGTTCCGCGTCAATCAGCCGAGCGACCTTCGTATCGACATCACCTCGCGACAACCGCAACGCATCAGCATCCACATCGACACCGGATGCCTGGAGCTGCTCAATCTGACCGCACTGGGAGATCAGCCTGCTTTGCGGTGCACCGGTTGGCTCAAAACCCTGGACGCGTTGACCGGCCGGCGATTGCACACGGTCATCGATCGCGCAGGCGCGGTAGCGGCACGAGAGATCAGACGGATCGGCATCGACCGGCACCAGAACGGATCATGCACAGTAACACTGGCCTTTCCGTTCGAACTGCGGGTTGCACTGAACCGTGAAGAGAGCGAGGCGTTGGTCGCCGATATGTTGTCGTTCGTACCGCTGTCACGGGACGCCATCGGCAACGCGCAGCATGTACGCAATCTGCAGCTTCTCCTCGGTGCAGAAGCTGCAAACGGTTAGCGACGCCTCCGGGGAGGCGCCGCTTCGTTCGCAAAACCGGGGTACGTTTCAGCTACCGCCCAGCGTCGCCCGAACGCCGATACTGTAGCCGATCCCGAGGTCCCAGCTTTCGTAGTCGAGGCCACCCTGGGTCCATTCCACGTCGTCATCGAGAATGTTCCTGACCTTCAGCTCTGCCTCCATGTCGTTGCCGAACATGCGGAAGCTGTAGCGGAACAGGAAGTCGAGCTTACCCCGGGCTTCTTCGATGATGTCCGGCGAGTTCAGATCGCCGACCAGGATGATCCGCTCGCCCGTGTAGTTATAGGACAGAGAACTCTCAACGCCGTAATCATAGTTGGAATAGGTCAACATGAGGTTGCCCAGGATATCCGACTGACCGGTCATCTCGCGCTCGTTGGCAAACAGCTGGGAGATGCGACGGTTGCCGGTAATCGGCACGTCCACCGCGGTCTCACCGGCGCCGAGCAGCGTCACCTCGGAATCGATGAGAGAGACGTTGGCCGTGAGGGTGAACAGATCCCAGTCCTGACCCCAGCCGAACCACTGGTCGAACGTCAGGTCTTTCTTGACCTCCAGCTCAACACCTTCCAGCTCCGCCTCTTCACCGTTGAACCACGTAAAG
This sequence comes from Gammaproteobacteria bacterium, assembly GCA_030430515.1. Lineage (GTDB taxonomy): Bacteria > Pseudomonadota > Gammaproteobacteria > Pseudomonadales > Azotimanducaceae > SYFY01. The sequence continues at coordinate 20,596 of JAUIKX010000009.1, forward strand.
ATATCGTTCTGCGCCTGCACCTTACCCACCTCGATGGGCTGGTCGAACTCTTTGCGGAAGACGCCAATGGAAACGCTGTCTGCAGCCCCGAAATACCATTCCCAGCGTACGTCGTAGTTTGTCAGTTCAGCAGGTTCCAGGAATACGTTTCCGCGATACAGGTTGTTGTTGTCGGGATTACGGATGGTCGTGCCGGTGATTTCCAGCAGGCTCGGACGGTTCACCGTTTCGGAGTAAGCCACGCGCAGTTGCATGTCGTTGACGAACTCGAAAGTCAGCGAGGCGCTGGGCAGCGTATCGTCGTAGTCCTGCGAAGTCGCGTTGATGGTGTTCTGCAACGTGTTGCCGCCCCAGGCGTCAGCGAACAGCTTCGCGTCTTCCTGACGCACTCCGATCGCTGCACGGATTCGCGGCGTAAGCTGCGCATCGATGCCGAAGTAGTAGCCCGTGGTTTCCTCACCGGACTCCGCAAACGGGAAAATGCCCGATGCGTTGGCCGCACCCGCCGAGAAATCGCGAACGTCCAGATAACCCGCGCCCCAGTTATCCAGGCCGAAGAGCTGTTCCGGAGTTTCCAGCGCGATCCAGTCCGGCGCTGAAGAGGTCAGGTCGAAGCGGAAGAAGCGTTCTTCGCTGGAACGCGTGCGTTCGTACTCCGAGTAACCGAACTTCAGGTTGATGTCGACCTCACCCAGCATGAACGGCAGCTCACCGTCGACGCCGATCTCTTCGATGTCATCACGCAGCTTGGCAAAGTTACGGTCGGGCGCTTGAAAGACTTCCCGCAGGTCGCCGGCTGCCTGGCGGTTCGGCGTTACGATCTCTTCCAGACCATCACGGTTTTCTGCGTAGGTGTAGGTGCGATTGTCCGGCGCGTCCCTGGAAGCGGAACCATCCACAAGGCGCCATGCCAGACGGGCGCCGTTGAACGGACCCACGTAGAAGAAATGCTCGCCCTTCAGTTGTGTAGAGCGAATTTCGTTTTCAGACCACTGGTAGCGGTAGCTGACGACCGGCGTGCCGGTGGTCACGTCGTCTTCACTAGATAGCCCTCGCGCCTGCATCACCTCATCGTCTGCCTGGCGCAGCAGCACGTTGGAGATCTGCAGAGAGTGGTCGTTGTTGAACTCGATACCGAGGTTGGCAAACGCACTGGTGTTGACCGTTTGCCGGGTGATCAACTGATCGTACGCCACGGTCTGGTTGGCACCGCCATCGATACCGGTGAACTCGTAACGGCGAAAATCGTTGTCACGGTTCTGCCAGTTGTTGCTGTATTTTCCGGCGGCCAGGAAGCCGATGGACATGCCGTTATCCAGATCCCAACGGTAGCCGAGCTCAGCGTCACCGTTGTAGTTCGGCTTGAGATCCTTCTCGTAGACGTTCCAGAAATTGTAGAAGCTGGCGCCGAGCGCACGGTCGTCGGGAAAGTCGATCGACTCGAACTGCTCGCTGCTCATGGCCCGGATATTCTCGGGTATGTTGCGGGTGCCGTCGTCCCAGCCCCAATTATCCTGACGACCACCGTGGTACATCAGACCGTCACCACCGGTGGATACGGAATTGCCGCCAATCTGCGCTTTCACCGACATGTAGTTGTCGTTAGGCGTGGCCTTTGTGCGGATCATGACGATACCGCCGCTGAAATCACCGGGATATTCCGGCGAGTAGGTTTTCTGCACCAGAAGGTTATCGACGATGCTGTTGGGTACGATATCCAGCGGCACGGTTTTCTGAAACGGCACCGGCGAGGAGATACGTGAGCCGTCGAGCAAGGTCGAAGAGTAACGTTCACCGAGACCGCGGACGTAAACGTACTTGCCGCCGACGAGGCTGAGACCCGTCACCCTGGAAAGGGCATCACCGACGCTTGTGTCCGCCAGAAGACCCAGGGCCTCCTGATCGAGCACATTGGATACTTCCGAGGTGGTGCGCTTCTCGTCCGGAACGAACTGGCCGAGCACGACCACTTCTTCCATCTGGGCGGAAGGCGGTGCAATCACCACACCCGCATTGCCGGACTCTTCGGCGAGCGCTGCCTGTCCCGCCCCCAGAGCTGCTGCCAGCGGGAGCAACTTGAATAATCTGTTCATTGGTAACCCCAATCTTTCTCTTCTTCACACATCCGGAAAACGCAAACATCGCCAGAACCAAAGGGCAGTCCTGGCGATGTTGCGAAGCGGTCAGCCTGGCCTTTTATTCGAGGCCGACCGTCCAGCCGTTACCCCAGTTGTCGACATCGGAACCGATCACGGTGTCGCCGGCGGAATCGAACTCCGCGGGCAGCGAAACCGGGTTCGGCGTCGAGCCGTCCTGGGTCACGTTGGTGGAACCGTCGAGGAACGCCTGCACTGCCGGCACATCATCGCCTTCGTTGACCGTGGTGCAGCCGAGGCCGACTCCGTCAAAGGTGATACGGGTGTCGAGCAGGTTCAGCGACTCGCCCTGAATCCGCAGACAGCTGTCGGATCCTGAAACCTCAGAGTTGTAGAGATGCAGGCCCGTACCGCGACGCAGACGGATCGCGCGTTCGCCCGGGTTGCCAGCGATGGTCATGTTGGCAATGGAGGGCTCGGCGATCGGCGTTGCCTGCTCGTCACCTTCGCGGTTGTCGGCTTCGATACCGTTGTCGCCGGTGGAAGCAGACTGCTGAATGTGCAGCCACTGTACGTTGCCCACCCAACCGTCGGTCCAGTCGAGGCTGTCGTCGGCGTTGCCGACAAGTACCACGTGGGACGCGTTAACGGTGCCGCCGAAGAACTCGATGCCGTCGTCGAGGTTGTTGTAAACCTGGACGTAGTCCACCGTGGTTCCGGAACCAACGCCCTGGAAGGCGATGCCGTTGAGCTGGTTTTCCGGGTCAACGTTGGAGCCGGCGAACTTCACGACCACGTAGTTCAGGGTGCCGCTCGAGTCGTCAGGCATGGCACCGCCGAAGAGCCCCGAGTTGGCTTCGCCTTCTTTGGTGCAGCCGACGGTGCCGCCGTCTTCACCCGCCGGGCAATCGTTGATCGGCGCGTTACCGTTGATCACCAGACCGCCCCAGAGTCCCTGAGTGTTGGCAGGATCGGCGATCGCGCCGTTCACATCATCGACAGCCGTCAGAGTAATCGGCGCGTCGGCGGTGCCGTTGGCCTGAATCTGCGATCCGCGGGATATCACCAGGAAGTCTTCTGGGTCATCACCGATGATGGTGGTGCCGGATTCGATGGTCAGCACCGCGGAATCCGTGTTGTCACCACCGATGGTCACGCGACCGTCGAGAATGTAGTAGTTGCTTCGGGTCAGCGTTAGATCGCTGGTGACGGTGCCAGAAATTTCGCAGGTACGGCGGCTGTCGATGGCAGCGATTTCGGTGGTACCTTGCGGACACTCGAAGTCGGTATCCGTATTCGGCATGCCGACGGTCCATCCCAGGGTCCAGTCGTTGGCTGCATCTGCCACCGCACCGATGAACGTGGTGTTTTCGAAGAACGCATCCACCGCAGCCGCATCCACAGGATCCACAACCTGGCCGGTGGTGGACACATTGGTGCTGGCATCGATCTCTGCCTGGATTGCAGCCACGTCGTCGCCTTCAACGACGGTGGAACAGTCGAAGCTCACGCCACCGAACTGAATGCCGGTGCCGAGCTGGTTGAGGGAATCGCCCTGTACGCGCAGGCAGTTTTCGCTGTCCTGAACAACCGAGTTGTAGAGTTCGAGTCCGGTGCCGCGACGCAGGCGTACAGCACGTTCAGCCGGGTTGCCGCTGATGGTCATGTTGGCAATCTTCGGCAGAGAACGCGGTTCGGCGGTTTCGTCGCCTTCACGATTGTCCGCTTCGATGCCGTTGTCTCCAGAATCATCCGCCTGATCGATCACCAGGTACTGGATGTTGCCCTGCCAGCCGTCGGTCCAGTCGAGGCTGTCGTCCGCGTTACCGGTGAGCACGACGTGGCGTGCACTGACCGTACCGCCGAAAAACTCGATGCCGTCGTCGAGGTTGTTGTGCACCTGAACATAGTCCACTTCGGTGCCTGAGCCCACGCCCTGGAAAGCGATGCCGTTGAGCTGATTTTCCGGATCGACGTTGGAGCCGGCGTATTTGACGACGACATAGTTGAGTCGACCGCTGGAGTCTGTCGGGTCGTCGCCGCCGAAGAGACCGGAGTTTGCTTCGCCTTCCTTGGTGCACGCCGCGGTACCGCCGGCAGCGCCCGCCGGGCAGTCGTTGATCGGCGCGTTGCCGTTGATGACCAGGCCACCCCACTCACCACGGGTGGTGGCGATATCGACGCTGCCTTCGAGGTCAGACTGGCTGGTGAGCGTCACCGGCGCCGTTCTGGTGCCGTTCGCAACGAACTGAGATCCGCGGGAGATCACCAGGAAGTCGACGTCAGTACCACCAAATATGGTCGTACCGGCCTGTGCGGTCAGCACAGCAGAGTCGGTGTTGTCACCACCGATGGTGACCTTGCCAACCAGCTCATAGAGGTTGTTGCTGGTGAGCAGAATGTCCTGCGTGATGTCACCGGTGAGTTGGCAGACGCGAGTATCGTTGATGGAGCGCGTAGACACCGT
>JAUIKX010000286.1 GCA_030430515.1 Gammaproteobacteria bacterium
CCAGCGTTGCGATTGCTGTGAGCATGCCGGTTGCCTGAGGACCCAGCGATCGTTCTCCTACGGTCATGTGCAGGGTACGTTGGATGAACAGCGGAATGTCCATGGCGATACGCTGGTCGGGGTTGTCCACGGGTTCGTTGCCGATCTGCAGGCGGTAATGGGCGCCCTTGTCCAGCCAGCTGTCGAGGTAGCTGCGGGTCATCCATCGTCGCCAGCGGATTTCCAGCAGCTGGGTGATGTAGACAAGAACCATGGCCATGACCACCTGGGCGAGCACAATACCGAGGAAGATCCACAGCTGGGCCATGTACACTTCGCGGTTCAGCGTTTGCAGCGCATTGAAAAAATGACGGTTCCACTCGTTCAGCTCTACTGCGAGAGCGACGGTGAGCAGGGAGCCGGCAACGATTGCGGATATCAGCAACCAGGCAGAGCGCTTCTCTCCCGACCTGAAGTACGGGGTGGCCAGTTCGACGAACTGGCGGATGGTTGCCATGAGAGCCGTCATTTTACGCTCCGGGAAAGGAATCCAAGTAAACTCGCGAAGTATTGCACAGGGGGGACATCATCATGGACAGCGTGAGCGGTAGAAACGCTTTCATCACCGGCGGCGCAAGCGGTATGGGCCTTGGCATGGCCCGGGCCTTCGTCGATGCCGGTATGCAGGTGGCCATTGCGGATATACGGGAAGATGCGCTGGCGAGTGCGGTGTCATCATTCGGCGAGCACGCAGATGCGGTTCACCCGATTGTACTTGACGTAACCGACCGCGACGGCTGGGTGCGTGCGGCGGACCAGGCAGAGAGCCGATTGGGCAGGATCCATGTGCTCGCCCTCAACGCAGGGGTTGGCGTTGCCGGGCCGATGGCGGAGGCGACGTATAAAGATTGGGACTTCAACCTGAGCGTCAATGTGGGTGGTGTCGTCAACGGTCTTGTGACCATGCTGCCGCGGCTTCAGGCGCATGGCGAGCCTGCGCACATCGTCGCCACATCTTCCACCGGCGGCTTTTCCGCTGTCGGCATGGCGGGTCTCTACTGCACGGCCAAGTATGCTGTGGCCGGCATGATGGAGTCTCTGGCCACGGAGCTCGATGGTTCTCCTGTTGGTGTGTCCGTGTTTTTTCCTGGCCCCGTCACCACGAATCTTGGTGAGTCGACGATGGTGACGAGGCCTGAGCACCTCAGGAACGAGAACGCGCCGCCGCCCCCGCAAGGAGACGGCGCACCGCCGCCGTTCGATACCTCTGTGTTCATGAGCATGGAGGAGGCGGGTCGGCGGGTGCTGCGCGGCATCCGCAGAGGTGATCTTTTCATCATGACGCACCCGGAGTTTCGAAGAGGTATCGAGGCACGCAACGAGGCGCTCCTGCGGGCGCTGCCGGTAGAGCCCTCAAACGATGCGCGGGCGGAGGTCGTGGCTCAGTTTGGCACGCTACTGTACAACCCGATCTATGACGGCCAGGAAGCGGTTGATGGTCCTGATTGGTAGCGTCAGGCGGTGAATACGGAGAATCTTAAAAAGCGGATCGCCTCGATGCAGGTTCTGGACGGAGCATCTGCCGGGCTGGTCGACGCACTTTGTGAGCGGCTATCGGTGTTGAAGCTGAGCGCGGGTGACGTTGTCGTCGAGTACCTGGAGCGCAGCGGCGATTTCTTTTTCATACTCGACGGCGAGATGCGCGTTTCCATGGTGGCGGATTCCGGCCGGCTGCTGACCTATGAGGTGCTGCGTGCCGGTGATATGTTTGGTGAGGTCGCCGCGCTTGATGGTCTGCCGCGCACGGCGAGCGTCGCGGCAGAAACGGAAGCGCTCGTTGCCCGATTGGACGGAACGGCGCTGGCAGGCCTCATCGAGGCGTATACGGAATTTGCCATGATTCTGCTGCGCCGTCTGGCGCGTCTGAACCGACACCTGACGACCCGGCTGATGGAATATCATGCCTACGATGTCAAAGCGCGGGTCTGTGCGGAGCTGATCCGCCTGAACCGACGCTACGATGGTGAGGCCTTTCGCATCACCGATCAGGACATGGCAAGCCGCATCGGCAGTACGCGGGAGAACGTCAGCCGCATTCATGGAGAGCTGCGCAAGCTCGGACTGGTGGAGCGTCAGCGGTCAAACATGCAGGTAGTCAATGAGCCCATGATTAGCGCATTCATCGCTGATCACGAGTTTACCTGATAAGAGTTCATCATCACGGCGTGGCTCAGCGCCACTCTTCGATGAGAAACGGATTGCCGTTTTCCCGGAGTTTGCTCTTCAGCTCCGGCAGGTGCTCACAGAGCATGGCGCCAAGCGTGCGATGGTTGATCCAGTCGATGCCAAACTCGGTGTACACCCCGGCGTGGAAGTCGGTGGTGAAGAACCGGTCGAGGCTCAAGCGGAAAACGGCCATCAGCAGAAAGATCTCGAAGCCGGTCCAGCTGAAAGCAAAACCCGGATGCAACGGCTCAGCGAGCATACCGACGAGCAGGTCGACGTCTTCCACCGATCCATAGGTCGTGCTCAGCAGTTCGGCATCCCTGAGCCTTCGCGCCCTTTCGGCGGCAGAGATGCCGGGGTCGTCCGGGTCGCCGCAGATGTCCTGGAACGTTCTGACGGGTGGGGTCGGCTCGGCTAACAGGCTTGGGCCGGTGATCTTGCTGACCCATTTCTTGAAGGCAACATATCGGGGCACGCCGCGCTCCCGATCACGCAGCACGTCGATCGCCCCCAGGTCCACAGGTGCCGGGGTGCCCGGGCGATTCAGCCTTGAAAGGCTCCTGGGGTAGTTGTTCAGCCTCAGAGCAGCGGCGTTTTCCTTGGCAAGCGAGTAGGTGAGCTGACTGATGCCGAACTCATCTGCGGCTGTCGAAGCGCCTTCGAAGCTCATTTCTTCCAGGCTCCAGGATTCGCTGCTGCCGTCGCCTCTACGCAGCGAAATCTCGTCCCGCAGCAGTGCGTGCATGCGGTAGACGGAGACAAATTCTTCGGTAAACGCCCAGGTGAGCGCCTCACCGTTCAGGCCGGTCTCCATGGGCGCCGGTGAGTGCCGCGCAGGAGGCTTGCCGTCGAGAATGATGCGGCTCAGGTTCTCGCCCAGCTCGTCATCGACCAGGCCGCTATCCATCAATTTCTGGATCACTTCTTCGGTGATGATCGTGTCGTTCGGATACGGTATCGCGTCGAGTTTGTGCAGGGTTTCGGCGGCTCCGTCCTGGCCCAGCCCCCACCAGTCGGCGAACATGGCGAGCTGCAGAGGCGGCACGTTGAGCAGGGTGGGGGTCCACTCCACGGTATGGATTTTTGCCATGATGGCTGAGACGATGAGCCGGGCTGTTTCGAAGAGCCAGTTTTCGTACGCTTGTATGTCTGGCGTTTTTGCGGATTGGGTCTTGCGTAGCTCGCTGACAATCAGGTTATGCTCGCGAGCGAATACAGTGTGAAGAACGCTCAAGCCGATCCACCAGTTTTTCACGAAACCTGAGAGTTCTACCTCGACACGATCGCTATCGTGCCGCGGAAATGGCGCACCTTTCGGCAGCCGGGGTTCGCCCGTCGAGCCGTCGAGCTGTAGCTCTGCCCGCAGAAGGTTGTTTTGCATGTCGTAAAGACGCAGCTTGCGGCTGATTTCCTGGCTGGCGCCGTAAATCTGGGAAGCGTCCCACCAGTGTCCCTGGGTATTGGAAAACACGTTGAAAGGAAGCTGGCTTTCGCGGGTTGCGCTGCGGTCTACCTGCATGGCAGCCAGGCGCTCTCCAGCCTGCAGGCCGATCTGCTCATCGCTGGTGCGGTGGTCGAACCAGTCATGTACCTGGAACTGAATCCAGGCCGCGGCGAGCATGTTGAGGCTGGGTGCGAGCTGCTGGTGGTCGGCATGTTGCTTGAGCAGGCGGTCGCTGACGATGCGTGGGTCGGGCGTGTCTATTTCCGGTTCGGTGACGACCGCCTGTGGAGGAACGTTGCGCCCGAAGGCTGTGCCTGCTTTCCCCATGTGCGGACGGCGCGGGTCGGTTCCCGAGCCATCGCCTGAACGGTGCGGTTGGCTGCTCAGCGCGTTGTAGTCGCTGTCTTCGAATTGCTCGGTAGGGAAGTAGTTTTCCGCCTTCATACGCTGGCGCACGTGGATGATGCGAGCGACCGCCTTTATATCGCCCAGGGTGTAGGTCAGATGATTGCTCAAGCTGGTCTCCGTGGGCTGGTTTGCAGGACGATGCCGAACTGGTCGTAGGTCATGGGCACGTTGGATGCGCGCATGATCTGTGTGAAGGGTTGATCGTTGCGGACGCCATCGATGCGCCAGCGGCTGATGATCTGTGCCAGCAGTGATTTGGCGAGCAGCGTGCCGAGGTGCATCCCGGGGCAGAGGCGGCCCCCGTCTCCGAAAGGGGTGCAGCCTGGCGGGGGCACAC
>JAUIKX010000287.1 GCA_030430515.1 Gammaproteobacteria bacterium
TCCGGCACCGGTGCCGACGACGGCAATGCGGCTGCCGGCCGTCAGATCGCGCTCGGCTTCGTACCACCGCGGCAGAAAGCGTCCGATCGGTTTGACCGCAACACCATCCTCAGGAGCGTCCGGCACCGCGCCATTATTGAGACTCAGCACATCGTAGCGCAGCGGCGGCCTGCCATCACAAAGCACCTGACGCATTGCCAGATCGATGCCGATCACATCAGCCTGGATAAAGCGCACGCCGGCGAAGCGCGCGAGCTTCGGCAGATCGATATGCATTTCGGAACGCTCGTAGTGACCTGATATATGGCCTGGGAGCATGCCTGAGTACGGAGATTGGAGTTCTCGTGCGACGATGGTGACCCGCACGCCATGCAGCGGTTTCATCCCGAGGCTACGCAGAACCTGAACGTGTGCGTGCCCCCCACCAACCAGAAGCAGGTCGCGGACCGGGGCGCTTTGGCTGGTGGCGTCGATAGAACCCTCGGGGTGAAGCTAGTACCTAGTCAAAGTCGAAGTCGAGGTCGTCAAGGTCGCGTGCGAGACGTCTTTCTTCCAGACGCCGTTCGATCTCACGTCGTACAGACAAGCCGTTGGCATTGGCGTCCGCCAGCACTTCGTCGAGGTCAGGCGCGTCATCGTCATCTCCCGACTCATCGTCTGAGTCGTAATCCGAGTCGTCGGAGATGGCATCGTCTTCATCCATGTCCACATCCTCAGCGTCCGTGAGCGCGTCCGGCTCAAGGACTTCATCGCCTTCTTCCGCCTGCACCTCGACCGCGTCGTTGGTGGCAGCTTTGCTTTTTCGAGCCCGCGCCAAGAGAACCCTCCTGAATCGTGCATCAACGTCCTTCGTTAGCGCCTATTTAGGCCCAGCAGAAAAAGCTGTCAAGAAAAGAATAGGAAGTTGCGAGGCAGTGAACGGCAGCCCCCGAAAACAGGGGGCTTGCAGGTTGGCGGAAGCTCTCGCGGTGCTCAGGAAATGAGCGGCAGGATCACATACGCGGTAAAAACCGCGAGCGTCAGAGCGCCGATCCACGAGGAGGAAGCAAGCTGTCTGATGCGATTGTTCATGCGCTCAACCATAGACCTGCTTTACAGCCAGCACAAAGAACGGTTGTTTGTAAGCATAGAAGTGACTTCATGTCGCCAGGTGCACGAGCAAAGCTGCAAGCGGCATCATCATCAGCCAGAGCAGCACCGCAAAGAGTCCTTCCCTGCCGCCAAGCCGGCGCAGCGTTTCCCGGGTGAGCTCGAGCCCGACGAAGTAGAGCGCCAACACCAGCAGCAGTTTGCTTGCGCCTTTGAACAGGTCGACCCAGTGCGCGGGAAAGTCCACCAGCGTAGCCAGTGCAGCGGCCGCGATGAAACCGAGTACAAACAGCGGAACGCGGGCTCGCCGCAATACGGCAGTGCCTCTCTCGCCGTTCTTCCACATGCCCAGCACCACGAGAACCGGCACCAGCCAGAGCGTTCGACCCAGCTTGACCGTCGCAGCCACCTCTGCGGCCTCCTCACCGTAGACCGCGGCGGTTGCCACCACTGAGCTCGTGTCGTGAACCGCAAGCGCGCTGAACGCGCCGAACTGCTGCTGAGTAACCTCGAGCCACTCGGCGATCGGTGGGAAGCCGAACAGCGCCACCATGTTCAGCAGAAACACCGCACCCAGCGCAATCGCCAGCCTTGGCGCATCCGCTTTAAAGAACGGTGCGCAGGCGGCAATGGCAGTGCCACCGCAAATTGCGGTGCCCAGGGTCAGCAGACTGCCGGTCACAACGTCGACACGCATCAGTCGAGCCACTCCCCAGCCCAGTAGAAGACAGGTGAGCACATACACCGTAACTGCGCCGGAAAACGTTGCGCTCAAAGCGATCAGCGCGCCGGCATTCATGGTCAACCCTAGAATGATGATGGCGCTCTGCAGGCAGAACTTTGCGGCACGGCTGCTGCCGGCGAGGGGGTTTCGCCCGAGCAGCAGCGAACAGAAAGCGCCGCCCGCCAGTCCGATGGCCGGGTGCGTATACCAGAGCGCTGGTAACACAGCGCAGCACATGAGCATGACGACGCCCGGGCCACCCGAGAAGCCGATCGACCGAACCCACGGTGCGCTCTGTTTCTTCATCCGGACACCATAAAGCAGGTCGCTGGGCTAAAACACGTTATCATCCTGGGAAAATCAATGGTCACGACTATGGATCGCGCAGATCGGGCGCTCCTCGCGCTGCTGCAGGAAGATGCAAGCCTCTCGAACGCTGAGCTCGCAGAACGGGTCAACCTGTCGGCCAACGCCTGCTGGCGTCGTATCAAACGCCTCGAAGAAGAAGGCTTCATCCGCAAGCGCGTCGCGCTGCTGAGCCAGGAAGCGCTGGAGCTCGGCCTCACCGTATTCGTAGCCGTCAAAACAGCCTCGCACAACGATGAGTGGCTGCGAACATTCGCCGAGGGTGTGGCGAAGCTTCCTGAGGTGGTTGAGTTCTACAGGCTCAGCGGCGACACGGACTACCTGCTCAAGGTCGTAGTTCGTGACATTCATGACTACGATCGCGTTTACAAACAGCTCATCAGCATCGCACCACTGCATGATGTGTCGTCTTCCTTTGCCATGGAGCGCATCAAATCCTCTACGGCGTTGCCGCTGGAGCACCTGCGCCAGGGGTAACACACACTCCGTAGGTGAGGTTTATCAGTTCGTCGAGACGTTCGCTGCCCGGGGTGCGACGCAGCGCCCTGGCGGGCTGTGGAGAAAGCCCACCCTCTTCCAGCAGGGCAGCGGTGGAAAACACGCTCACCGCCGGATCTTCGTCCGTGCCGTAGCGCAGGTCTGCGGCGATGAGGTATTCGCTCCCTTCAGAAACACGGATGGCATAGTGCACCCACCCCATGGTGAACCAGGCGAACACGCCGCCATCCCGGCGGGCTTCGAAGACATCGACGAGCGGCCCCCTGTAACGCGCTCCCCGGCGCCAGTCGACCGGACAGGGCTCCCACATGGAAACGAAGCCCACATAATCGTGAGCGCTCGAACGCGCGACCACACGACGCATATAGGGTTGCAGAATCGTTGGAAACGCTTCCACCTGATTGACGACGACACCCTGTGCCGCGAGATCGTCCTCCGCATACGCTTTCGCACGTTCATTCAGCAGCCAGCCGTAGAACAGGTAACCACAGGAAAGCAGCAGCGCGATCAAACCCCAGAGCCTCGAAGCACGTGTCCGCCAGGCAGCCAGCACTCCCAAGCAGAGCAGGAGCGTGTACAGCGGGTCGATAATCGGCATGGCGAACACCGCAAAACGCCGGTCGCTGAAAGGTTGAAGCAACTGCGTGCCATAGGCCGTGAGCACGTCGAGCAGCGGATGTGACCACAAGGCAAACACACACACGAGCATCCAGCCGAATAGTGCTTCCTGACGGCGCCGCCATAGCCATACGAGCCAGCCGAGCACCGGCCCGGCGGCCGGTGCGAAAAACAGCGAATGGGTGATACCTCGATGGGTGATGAGCTGATCGTAGAAGTCGCCACCGATTGAAAAAAGCACATCGATGTCCGGCAAAGCACCCGCTACGGCGCCGACCAGCAGGAGTGAGCCGCGCGCTTTTTCGGCAAAATCATCAGCAACGACCGAGCGGGCTGCTACAGCGCCGAGCGCCGCCTGGGAGAGAGGGTCCAACGGTCAGATGATTCCTTGAGCCTTCAGACCAGCCACATCTTCGCTGCTGTAGCCCAGTTCCTGCAGGATGGCTTCGCTGTGTTCACCCAGCTCCGGCGCCTTCGCAGCCGGTGCCCGCTTGAGCCCGCGGACATTGACCGGGTGGTCCACCAGGGGGTAAGGAGACACCTCCGGTGGCCTCGGCACAACCATGCTGTTGGCCTGAATCTGCGGGTCGTCCGGCAGCTCCTCGAAGCGCGCGAGCAGCACCACATTCAAACCGGCCTCACTGCAGGACTGCAGCAGAGCCGCGGATTCGTGCTGAGCAATGCGCGCACCCACCTCGGCGATGAACGCCGAGCCGTTGAGCAGGCGGTGCTCCGTATCCGAAAAGCGCTCATCGGCTAGCAGTTCGGGGGCGCCGAGCGTCAGCATGAGCCGGTCGAAATCCTCCTCTGTTCGCAGCATCGACAGGCTCACCCAGCGCCCATCAGCGGTTTCATAGGCTGTATGCGGGTAAGTCCCCCACGCCGGGTTCCTGTAGGTGCTGAAGTCGGCTTCACTGAACCGCGCCTGCGCCATGCACGAGGCAGACCACAGGCCGTTCGCAAGGAGAGAGGTGTGGACGAATGCGCCCTCGCCTGTTCGCTCACGACGTAGAAGCGCCGTCATGATGCTGGCGTATAGTGAAACCGCCGTGGGATGGTCGCCCATACCCGCAAGCGCTGGCGCCGGCGGAGCCCCC
>JAUIKX010000010.1 GCA_030430515.1 Gammaproteobacteria bacterium
GACGTCAACCGTGCCGTGGCTGCAGGCCGGTCCAGCGTCCATCGTCGAATGCCGTCCGGGCTGCAGCCACGGCACGGTTGACGTCGTCGCTGGTGGCTTCGACGATCCGACTCACTTCGCGGGTGGTGCAGGGATCGATCACCGGTAGCGTTTCGCCGCCGGTGGAATCGACCCACTGGTTGTTGATGAATAGCTGCGGGCGTCGATTCAGCGCGGCCTGGGCTTTGTTTGAGTACGAGGGTTGCTCGTAGGGATTGGTGGCAGTGTTCAAGTGCTTCCTCCGATTCGAGTTGGAAAAAGGTATCCGATCGAAGCGTTGCTTTCAATGATATTGGATACAAAAAGTGCTATTTTCGGACCTTCATGATCAATATATGGCTTTTTGGTATCCATAAAGCGGTTTTTTGGGGAGAAATATACGATGATCAGCCGTGATGAACTCTATGACTGCCTGCGGGCGTATCTGGCTGCTTTGAAGAGCCGTGATACAGCAGCAGTTCGCTGGGCGGAAGATGTTCGCGTCACAGAGAACAATGTGGCGCTGGCACCCGGCGATGGCCTCTGGGGTACGATCAGCGGTCTGGGTGCTTACCAGCTTCTGTTTGCAGACGTATCTACCCGCCAGGTTGGTTTATTCGGTTGCGTGGAAGAAACCGTGGAGACATCGGCCTTCACGGTCCGACTGGCTCTGGATGAATCCGGTGCAGTTTGCGAAGCGGAAACGCTGGTTGCGAGGCAGTCAGATGAGGGCATCCGCTTCGACAACCCCCGGTTCTATGACAAGCCGGTGATGAATGCCTTTGTTGCGGCAGCGGATCGTACGCGGCGTGAAGAGATGTGGCGGCTTGCGAACGGTTACTTCGACACCATGCAGAAAAACGATGGCACGCTGCACACCCGGTTTCACCCGGAATGTGATCGCGTCGAGAATGGCGTGCAGACGACCCGTACCGACAACGCCGAGTTTGCGGCGAAGGTGCCGGTGGCGAAACTTGGTTGTCAGGCGCAGTTCGAGCTTGGCAACTACCGCTACGACGATGAGTTGCGGGCTCGTAGAATGACCCTCGTAGATGAGCCGCGAGGCCTGATTCTGGCGAGCGGCTTCATCGACCACGCCGGTCGTCTTGGAGAGTACGAGCTGACCGATGGTACGCCGGTCGTCTCTCCGGTCCGCCGTCCGCACAGCTTCTATTTCATGGAGCTCTTCAAGATCGAAGCAGGACTGATCCGTCAGGTCGAGGCGAACTTCATCACCGTGCCGTACCGCATGCCCAGTCCTTGGGATAGGCCCTGGGACAGCTGGACAGGAGCCCTTTCATGAAGCGGATCGTCATAACCGGCGCCTCCGGCGACCTGGCCCGACGCGTTGTGCGGATTCTGGAGGCCCGAGGCGCGGCTGAGCGGCTCATTCTTGTAAGCCGGTCGCCCGAGCGCGTCGAGGTGCCCGGCGCGGATGTTCGCTACGGCGACTTCGATGCGCCTGAGACGCTGGAGGCGGCATTCAGTGGTGGTGACACGCTGCTGCTGATCAGCGGTCTGGCCATCAATCGTCGGGTTCAGCAGCACCGCAATGCCATTGAGGCAGCCAGGCGGGCGGGCATCCGACAGATCGTCTACACATCCACGGCGGGCATCCATCCCCGCAACCCGACGCTGTCGGCGCAGGAGCATATCGTCACCGAACAGGATCTCCGTGAGAGCGGGATGATCAGCACCATACTGCGCAACGCCACCTACGCGGATGTGGTGGCCACGCTCATGCTGGCTCCTGCGCTCGAGAGTGGTCGCTGGGAGCATGCTGCGGCCGGCGGTTATCTGGCGCCGGTGGCCAAGCAGGACATTGCCGAGTGCGCGGCGTGTTGCGTACTGGAACCCGATCGCCACGCAGGCGCGGTGTATGAGATATCCGGGCCGGAACTTCTGACCTTCGCCGACATGGCTGCCATCGCCTCGAAGGTGCACGGACGGCACATCGAGTTCGTGCCCATCACCGCCGCGGAAGCTTACGCGCAGTTCGATGCGATGGGCGTGCCTCGCAGCTATCAGGATGGCATGAAGCTCGAGGAGACCGATGCGTGGCCGAGCGACGAGATGGTCTCCGCGAGCGTATCAATGGCGCGGAATTTTCATGCGCTGGCCTCGAGGCACGTCGAATTCATTACCGGTCGACCGGCTACGTCGATGGAGGCTGTCATGCAGGCTGCCAAAGGGAAAACCTACGCGGAGCTGCAGCTTTAGACCGCTGGCCTACGCGAAGTCCCGTATGGTGTTTGATCGCTGCGAAGCTCACATAGAGAGGGACGCGTTGAATTGTGGGTAGAGATGGCGGGTTCGAGTGTCGATGAGTTTCTGCACAGCCTGCAGAAAGCGGAGCAGGACTGGCGTGACGCGATTGAGCGTAAGCTGAAAGAAGATCAGGAGCGGTTCCGCTATACGGTCGAGGCGGGGAAGGTACGCTTCGAGGAAGGCGTGAATGCACTGCATCGGCGGACGCGCAAGAGCGTACTTAGATATCTGTTCGATGCGCCGCTGAGCTTCATATTGAGCGCACCGTTGGTCTACGGGGTGTTGGTTCCCATCGCCCTGCTCGACCTGGCGCTGAGCGTGTACCAGCATGTCTGTTTCCGTATCTATGGAATAGACCGGGTGAAAAGAAGTGACTACCTGGTGTTCGATCGGGTTCTTCTCGGCTATCTCAACCCCGTCGAGAAGCTGAACTGCGCATACTGTACCTACGCGAATGGTGTGATCGCGTACAGTCGCGAGATCGCCGCCCGCACCGAACAGTACTGGTGCCCGATCAAACATGCGGGCAGCATGGAGGAGATGCATGCGCGCATGCGGAAGTTCTTCGAGTACGGCGATGCGGAAGGCTATCGCGCTGAGCTGCCGGAAATGCGCGCGCGATTGAAGAGCTGATTGGCAGCTGCAGGCATGAAGGAACGCTCATATGGAACTTGATTCAGGCGCACTTCGGCGTCAGGCCGATGAGGCACTGTTCGATTTCGACACGACCGAGACTCTGACCGCAGCGACGCAAACCACCTCTCAGGCGCGGGCGATCGATGCTATCGAGTTTTCCGTAGGCATGCGTTTTGGCGGCTACAACCTCTATGCGCTGGGCTCTCCCCAAACCGACAAACACGCCATCGTACTCGCCCACCTCAAGGCGCAGGCCGAAAAACAGGATACGCCCGACGACTGGTGCTACCTGCGGAATTTCGATGATCCGGTGCGGCCCCTGAGCGTCTGTCTGCCACCTGGTGGCGGTCGGTTGTTCAGAGAGCGGATGTTCGAGGCCATGCAGCGGGTTCGCACCCATCTGCCCGCAGCGCTTTCATCGGACGAGTTTCGTCGTGAGTTCCAGTCGCTGGCCGGCGACCTGCGGGAAGCACAGTCTCAGGATTTTGCCGAGCTAGAGAGCCAGGCCCGTGAAATGGGTCTCGCCATGTTGCCCACCCCCAACGGCTTCGTGTTCGCGCCCACCCGGGATGGCCGGGTTATGGAGGAGGAGGACTTTCTCAAGCTGGACGATCAGGAGCGGGAGAAGTGGCAGAGCGCCATCAACACCATGACGGAGCATCTGGTGGAGCGGCTGCAGGAGTATCCGCGTGTGCAGCAGAAGGTGCAGGATGCGCAGCGAGAGTTGCGTCAGCGTACCGCCCAGCAGGTGATCCAGCAGGCGCTTGCCCGTGTGCGTTCACGTTACACCAATGTGCCGGCGATCATTTCATGGCTGGAAGATGTCGCGGGCGACCTTCTGGCAAACGTCGAAAAAATCGTCATGGCTGGTGCAGCCGAACGAACGGCCCTGCAGATGCCGGTTGCAGACCCGGAAGCGTACTTCGATCGTTTCAAGGTGAATGTCATCGTCGATCATCAGGACGACGAAGGGGCGCCGGTGCTGTACGAAAGCAATCCCAGCCTCGACAATCTGATCGGCAAGCTCGGTCAGCGGGTAGAGTACGGAACACCGGTTACCGACTTCGACCTCATCCGCTCCGGTGCATTGCATCGTGCCAACGGCGGCTATCTTTTGCTGGATGCGGAAAGGCTGCTCACCAAACCGTTCGCCTGGGAAGCGTTGAAACGCGCGCTCATGGACTCGACCATACGCATCGAATCCGTCAGCCAGCTTCTGAGCCTGGCCTACTCGGTGTCCATGGAACCGGAACCCATTCCGCTGACGGTGAAAGTCGTGCTGCTCGGCGACCGTCGGCTGTACCACCTGCTCCGGCAGTACGACAGCGACTTTGATGATCTCTTCAAGGTGGTGGCCGACTTTGATGACGAGGTGGACTGGACGGATGAAAGTGCCCGGTCGTTTGCCAGCGCCATGGCCGGAATCGTTCGCGATACCGGCATTCGACATCTGCAGCGTGGAGCAGTCTGTCGTGTGCTCGAACACTGCAGTCGGCTGGTGGAAAACCAGTTGCGCATATCCACGCACACCGCCGATATCCGCGACGTGCTGCTCGAAGCAGACTACGCGGCCAGCCGGAACGGCGCCGACGTGATCTCCCGGGAGCATGTGTCCCACGCCATCGAACGGCGCATCTACCGATTGGACCGTTTTCGAGAACTTGTCAAAGACAATATTGCCAAGGGGCTCATCGTCGTGGATACGGACGGGGCGCGCGTCGGGCAGGTCAATGGCCTTTCCGTCGTCAGCATTGGCCACGTTCAGTTCGGTCAGCCTTCGCGTATCACGGCTACGGCCCGATTGGGTCGGGGTGAGCTGGTGGATATTGAGCGCGAAGCACATCTTGGCGGCAACATTCATTCAAAGGCGGTGATGATCGTCTCTTCATTCATCGGTGCGCGCTATGCAAGCGACAAGCCTCTTTCATTACGTGCGTCTCTGGTATTCGAGCAGTCTTACGGTGGCGTCGAGGGGGATAGTGCGTCGGTGGCCGAGGTTTGCGCGCTGCTGTCGGCGATCATCGATCACCCTCTGCGACAGAATCTCGCCATCACCGGGTCCATGGATCAACATGGATCTGCGCAGGCCATCGGCGGCGTCAACGAGAAGATCGAAGGTTTTTTTGATGTCTGCTCCGCTCAGGGACTCACAGGACAGCAGGGAGTGATCATTCCGGCATCGAACGCCCAGCACCTCATGCTGCGGGAGGATGTCGTGGCTGCGGCAAGCGAAGGTCGCTTTCATGTCTACACCATGGAAACCGTCGATGATGCCATCGCTCTGCTGTTTGCGGAGAACGCCGGTGGGCGGATCGACCCGGATGAAGTGGACCGGCGTGTTCGCGAGCGCCTGGATGCGTTGCATGAGCTCGCCGTTGCGGCGGCTAAGGCCGGACTGAAATCGGACGCGGAGGAGGCCTCATGAAGCAGTTGCCAAAGAGTGTGCTGTACCTTCTCGATTGCGGATGCGCGGACGATGCGGCGCTGCGTTTGCTGAGGGTGTTCGTCGGCGGTCAGGAACTGCAGCTCACCGGCCTGGTGGTCGAGGATGAAGATCTTGTGAGAGCCATGCGGTTGCCGGGCCTTTCGGAGGTCTCAATCGCACGGCTGGAGGCGGGACCACTGCAGCCTGAGCGGTTACGGAAGGACATTCTGGCGCACACTGAAGCGGTACGGGAGCGGTTCGAGAAAGCCGCGCGCGGCATCAGCGCGGAAGTCTCTTTTCAGGTCAGGCGCGGGCCGGTGTCCGATGTGCTGCTCGAGGCGGCGCATGCCAGTGATTTCGTGGTTGTGACACGTCCCCAGCTCATTACGGGGCTCCGGGCGCGGAGCGCATCCACCTTTCAGAACCTGCTTGCGCAGCACGGCAACGTTCTGTTTGTAAATGAGCCCTGGCAGTCGGGGAGCCGCATCGTCGTTTTGTGTCCGGCATCCGGCGCAGACGTTTCGCCACTCCTTGCCAGGGCTCGCGCGATAGCCACGGCGGAGAAGCTGCCACTACTGGCGGTCAGCCACGAAGGTGATGTGGAAGGCGCCGACGCCACGGTCGTCATCCAGAATTGGAGCGAGGCGGCCATCGTGGCGGTCTGCGAAGCACAGGACGCCCGTCTCCTGGTGTTCTCGGAGATTGACTCTCTCGATTGGCGGACCATGGCAACAGCGCTGGCAGAGCGGCTCAGCTGTTCTCTTCTGAGAATCGAAGCTTGAGTACCGGCTTGCTCAGCTCCAGCGATCGAAGCGCATGATCTCTTCGACAGGCCTCCGGGTTACCGGACCGAACTTACCCAGAGGGTAGCCCACCGGAATCAGGCAGGCCCCGATGAAGGTCTCGGGCAGGTTCAACACCTTGCGAGCTGCCTCCTGATCCCGCAGCGCCAGTGTGGTCGGTGCCGCGCCTAGCCCCAGCGCTCGAGCAGTGAGCAGGAGGTTCTGAATGGCGGGCCAGATCGAGTTGGCCTTGCGGTAGATTGCGTCACCCTCGACTTTTTCGCCGTAGTCGAGACAGGCGACGATCAGCGCCGGCAGCTCATGCATGTGCTCCATCTGCCAGTAGACGGACTTGACGATACGATCGTGCGGGCTCAACTCGCCTTCCATGGGTTGCTGTGGGCCAACGTAGGATTCCACACCCTTGCGGTTGAGATCCGCAAGCTGCTTCTTTACCGCCGGATCGCGCACGACGATCCAGCGTGCCATCTGCGCGTTCGAGCCGGAGGGGGCCTGATTGGCTGCTTCGATGAGCTCCAGCAGTAGGCTCTCTGGAACCTCTCGAGTATCAAGTCTGCGCATGGCCCGGCAGTTGTAGATCGCCTCATGCAACGACATGTTATCGGTCACTTTCGTATCTCTGGCAGTTGGACTGTGTTGCAGGATATTCTGCTGACCTTCTGTACGAAAGGGGTGATGCCAGTGGAACTGGATGTGGAAGGCAGGCAGCGGCCCGCTGAGGTCGTGCCGCCGGCTTTGCGCCTGGCGCTCGAGATCGTTGCACGCATCGATTCTGCTGTAGAGATCGGCGAAAGTGATGGCGGTGTTCGCCGCTACATCCCCATTACCGGGGGGTATTTTTACGGGCCCAGCGGCATTCAGGGCGAAGTGGTGCCTGGCGGTGCCGACTGGCAGCTCGTGCGTCCGGATGGTGCCCTGGAGCTGGAAGCGGTCTATGCATTGCGCACGAAGGATGGCGTCAACATCTCCGTACGCAACTTCGGGCTCATCGTGCGTGGTGATGGAGATGACTACGTCATGACGTCGCCTGTGTTCCACGCACCCCGCGGATCCTACGAATGGCTCAACCACCGCAAGTTCGTCGGCAACGTCATGCCGGTGAACGATGGTGCGGCGGTCGTGGTGCGCGTGTTCGAGGCGTATCAACCCTCAGGTTGAGATCACGGCCTAGTTTAGCGTTGGAAGGGCGATCCGGCTCTCTGCCGGATCAGAGAAGGATCGATTCGGGTGACAACGTACTGTGAATGGAGCTGGCCGAACGTGGCTGGTTGCACAGCGCTCGCAGAAGCTCGCCGGCAGTTGCCGCAGGCGACAGCATCGAATCGAAGAGCTGCGCGTTGTGTGCAGATAGTTTTTCGATCCGGTCGGGTTGGGCCAGAAGGTCGAGTACCCCTTCGATGATGTCTTCAGGTTCCGAATGGCTGAACTGCTGACGCATCTCTTCGTTGACGAGCAGGCGATGCCCGCCATCATAGAGTTGGTAGCCGACGATGGCTGCGCCGATAGAGAGCTGCTCGCCAAACTTGAATGAGAAACAATCATCGACACCGGGCACATACACGGCGATCTTTGATGCAGCTATGGCCCGCAGGTGCTCAACCTTGCTGACCTTGGGAAGCTGATAACGTCGGAACGCACCGGGCAGTTCCTTGCCGTTCGGGCTGTAGAACCCGACAAAGCTGCGTATCGCGGATTCGCCAGCCAGCGATTCCACAACCCTCAGACGGCGTTCGTTACACTGGTCGTGCCGGTCAGCATAGAAGGGCAGCACAAGATGAACATCGTGCTCGGTAGGCAGCTGGCGCTGTTGCCGGAACCATGCCAGCGATCGGTTGTCTGCCCAGTAACGAAGCGTCGACTGGCGACGGCTTGAACGGCTGATACCGGATAGCAGTCCATACCTGCAATTCAGCCGAGTCAGTGCACCCATCGGCGGTCGGATTGGAAAGCAGGGGTTGATGGGTAGAACGTTTCCTCTCGGTGCCGTTGGCCTGCGGTTGATTTTGAAGTAGTACCGGCAGGCATGCAGGGCTTCGTCGTTGTAGTAGTCGGGGTCGTCGTAGCCGTCGATACAGAAAAGAAAGCGCTCTGAATCGTCTTCGAACTCAAAGAGTGCGAGTGCCGGCTGTTCCTTGAGTGGTTTGTGGAGGGGGTGGTTTTCAGGCAGTTGGGCGTAGTCCAGACCAATGCCTACCTTTCTTGCAACTTGCGAGAGTCCTGACAGGTAGTAACTGACGTAACTCAGCGACGCCGAGTCGAACGCACGTATGCGAACATGTCTGTTATCAACCTCTCCAGACAGATCCGGTAATGAAACCATCTCTCATGTTCACTTCAGCCTCCCTGGCACTGAACTTCAAGCGACGACCATGTCGCTTTTCCCCTTCCCCGCTGATCCCGATCTGGCTGCGAGCGGCCAGATATACGTAAACTAATTTTACATTTGTGGGGCGGTAATGCAACAATGTTGTCATAGATGCATGGCGTACAGAGCAGCTCCCCATGACTTGTTACACCCTCGGAATTTCGGCTTTCTACCACGACTCCGCCTGTGCGCTTCTGCAGGATGGTGAGATCGTCGCTGCGGCGCAGGAAGAACGCTTTTCGAGGCTGAAGGGAGATGAACGCTACCCGAAGGCTGCGATTGAGTACTGCCTCCGCGCTGCAGGTATTGGCCTGAGCGATCTCGACCAAGCGGTTTTCTACGAAAAGCCGGAAATCAAACTGGATCGGTTGCTGGCAACTTTTTCTGAGCATGGCCGAAGTGCGTGGCCCGCGTTCCAGCAGGCATTTCCGGCCTGGGCAGGCGGCAAGATCAACATAAAACAGACTCTGGCAGAACAGCTTGGCCCTCACTTCAATGGTGATCTGCGCTACTGCGAACATCACGAGTCTCACGCTGCGAGCGCTTTCTACCCCTCGCCCTTCCAGAAGGCGGCGGTGCTGACGATGGATGCCGTAGGCGAATGGGCGACCACGTCGATCGGCGTCGGCGATGGCAATCACCTGGAGCTGCTGGAGGAAACGCGTTTCCCGCACTCACTGGGTATGCTCTATTCAGCGTTTACCTACTACACCGGCTTCAAGGTCAACTCGGGCGAGTACAAGATGATGGGGCTGGCCCCTTACGGTGAGCCCGTATTCGTCGACCAGATTCGAGATCATCTCGTCGAAATTCATGATGACGGGTCGATCTGCCTGAACCAGGCGTATTTCAATTACTGTCAGGGACGGACCATGACCAGCAGTCTTTTTCACGAGCTGTTCGACGGTCCGCCTCGTCGTCCCGAATCACCCATTACACGCAAAGAGCGGGATCTGGCTGCGTCAATACAGGCCGTTACTGAGGAGGTGGTGCTTGCGACCGCCAGGCACGCGCAGAAGCTCACCGGTCATCAGAGTCTTGCGCTTGCCGGAGGGGTTGCCCTGAACTGCGTGGCCAATGGCAGGCTGACAAGGGAAGGGCCGTTCGAAAACCTCTGGATCCAACCCGCTTCGGGCGATTCCGGCGGCGCGTTAGGTGCGGCGTACATCGGCTGGCATCGGCACAAAAACAAACCCCGGCAGGTGAGCAAGCCCGACGCTCAAAGAGGATCGTATCTCGGACCGTCATACACAGATGAGGACATCCGTCTTTTTCTGGACGGAGAAGGTGCAAGCTACAGCACCTTTGAAAGAGAAGCCGATCTGCTCGAGGAAGTCGCAGCGATTATCGACCAGGGCGGTGCCGTGGGTTGGTTTCATGGGCGCATGGAGTTCGGCCCCAGAGCGCTCGGGGCTAGAAGCATCATCGGCGATCCGCGATGTCGTGACATGCAGCAGGTCATGAATCTGAAGATCAAGTTCCGGGAGTCGTTCCGGCCGTTCGCACCCTGCGTGCTCAAGGAGCACGCGAGTTCGATCTTCAAGATGGGTGAAGCGGAAGAGAGTCCCTACATGCTCAAGGTCGCGCCGCTGCGTGCAGGTCTTCGTTTGCCGCTTTCCGAGAAGGACCGCGACCAGCTGCAGGACGACGACCTGTGCGTTCGTGCATCGGTGCCTCTGACCAGCCTTCCAGCCATCACCCATGTCGATTACTCCGCGCGCGTACAGACGGTAGATGCACAACGCCATGGACGGTTTCACCGCCTGATGCAGGCCTTCTACGAACGCACGGGCTGTGCGGTCGTGGTCAACACCAGCTTCAATATCCGGGGGGAGCCGATCGTCTGCTCGCCGAGAGATGCCTACCACTGCTTCCTGGCCACCGACATGGATTGCCTGGTTCTGGAGAATCAGGTGCTGCGCAAGACCGAGCAACCGCAAAGCAGCGTCAACGCTGAGCACTACCGGGCCCGGTACGAACTGGATTAATCAGTATGTTTAAACTTCCTCCCAATCGTGTGCGTATCTTCAGCTTCCTTCTGGTGACCGGCCTGCCAGGGGCGCTACTCATCTGGTTCCTGGTCCGGATGGTGGCTCCGCTGCCGGCAACCAGTGCTGTTGTTTCGGTAACTTTTCTGGCCTCGTGGTTGTCTCTGGCAGCGCTGCCTGTCTACTACAGCAAGAAACTTTTCAGCGCCTGGAACCGGCTTGTCAGTGTCTCTTCGCGTTATGCGGTCCGGTGGATCACCTTCGTATGTTTCCGCTCTGTCACCTGTATGGCATCGAGCAGCGAGCAGCCTTCAGACGCCGAGCGCCGGGAGCATGGCCAGTGGCGGAAGCATCGGTGCGTGAGCGAGAGCCAGCGTTCCAGCATTGATGGGCAGTTCCGGGAAATCAGCCGGTATCGCGATGACGCTTTCTATCGGCCATTCATCTGGATGATTGGAAAGATCACCACTTCAGAACCTACCAGCAGCAGAAATAATGGTCACACCTACACGCTCTACTAATGCTCACCACAATCGTGTGATCCGCTTTCTGGCATTTTGCATCGGCCTGCTGGCCGTGCTGCCGGTCGCAGCTTTCATCGCTGCGCTTCAGGGCGTGTCGCTTCTCGCCAGCTTTTTGTCACAACGGCTGGAAAGGCGCCCGGCGCCTGGTAGCTGGCGCGCCCTTGTCGAGTACGACCCTGGCGTCGGCTGGAAGCCTAAAGCCGACATCGACACGATCGCCGTTGCTGATTTTTCTTACCGTCTGACGACAGGCAGCGACGGTTGGCGAGGCACGGTCAGCTTCGCTGAAAGCGATGCTGTGGTATTCGGAGATTCTTTCGCTTTTGGCCACGGTTGCGACGATAGGCGGATGTTCGTTCGCCATACCGGCAGGCTGACCGTCAAACCGATCGGTGCCGACGGCTACCAGATGGTTCATGGTCTGCTCTGGATGCGCAGGTTGCAGAGAGAGCTGCGCGGGAAGACTGTTTTCTGGTTCGTCTACTATGGCAACGATCTGCACGAGAACCTGACGCCGAGCACTTCCTCGTACCGCATGCCCTTCGCGCGCGAGCTGCACGAAGGCTGGGAAATCGTCACCGATCACATCAGCGAAGAGCCGTGGGAATTTCCGCACCCAGCAGACTTCAGCAGGTACATATCCGAGTACAGCACCCCGGGTCGATACAGTGATCGGGTGTTCTCCTGCGCGGCTTACCTGGTGACGCAGGCGCAGCAGCTATGCCGGGAAGTGGACGCCAGACTTGTGGTGGTCGGCATTCCCGATCGATCGCAGCTGGCACCGAAGTCGATTCGCAGGCTGCGAAACCAGTCTCCTGCTCCGGATCAATTCGACCTCACCATGCCCGACCGCCGGCTTCGTGACATCTGTAATGAGGTCGGCGCGAGCTTCGTAGCACTCAGCGATCATCTGACGATCCGTGACTACCTCGCTGTCGACATTCACTGGAATGCTGCAGGACACAGAAAAGTGGGCCGGGTCATTGCCGAAGTGGCTGGAGTGCAGAAGCACCGATCAGTGCCTGCGGAGCCGGAGGCGGTTGCGAGAGTGCCCGCTTGAGACGGAAGATCTGAACGACAGGCGTGGGCGCCAGCGGATCTGCCGGTGCCCACTTCTGCCCGTCGACCTGCGTCAGGAAATGCAAACGGTGGCTTTACCCTGCAGCGGCTTATCACCGTCGCTGCGTAAGAGCCATATATCGCAATCCACCAATGTTTCACCGTTCTCATCTCGCACAGCCGTGACAGTGCCCTGGGCGGTGATGTCGTCTTCATCGAGCACCACCTTGGGGAAGGTCATGTAGAGCCTGCGGATGCTTTCGTGGCCTGCCCACTCGTGCAGCATGTTGATCATGTAGCTGAGGCCCAGCGGCCCCTGATTGATCGTGTGGTGGCCGAAACCCAGTTTTTCCACCACGCGTGGGTCCCAGTGCACAGGATTGGGGTCGCGCAGAATTGCTGCCATGGTGCGCATGCGTTCTGCGCGCACGCTCGGCATGTGCCATTCGGGAATCGTATCGCCGACTTCGACCTTCATGTGAGGTTCCTCCGATAGTGCCAGGTGATGGTGGTGCGGGCTGCGTGGCGGTTGTCCGGCTCGTGCAGGTCGAACTGGAACTGAATGCGGTCGAATGTGCGGCCGTCTTCCTCGCGCCGCTCAGCGGAAGTGATGCGACCCGTGACGTCGTACTCCAGCTCCTCACGCATGGGAGCAAAAAACTCCCAGTCGTAGCTTTCGATGCCGATGGAGAAGTCGGACTCGGCCTGACCCAGCGCGAACATTTCACCGATGCTGGTCTGCGCACCGAGAATGGGCATGTGAAATAGGGCTACCGGATGGGCCAGATCGCCAGGCAGCGGCGGTGCGCCGGTGCACTCGGTGAGCAGAAAGTTCTCCCAATGGGCGATGGTGTACCGACCGCCGGGAAACTCATGGCCCACCAGGGCGCGGATCTCCGACTCGTCGGGAAGCGATGACTGTGTCATTCTCTCTCCTAGAAACTATAACGTGTTATGGAGATTACTGCTTATGGGCATGCATGAAAACTTCCGTCTCGATGGACAGGTTGCTGTGGTCACGGGTGGTGGCCGTGGAATCGGTCGCGGCATCGCGCTCGCGCTTGCGGATTGCGGCGCTGACGTGGTGGCAATCGCCCGACGTCAGGAGGATGTCGACGCGGTTGCGGAAGAGGTGAAGTCGCGCGGCCGCAGAGGGTTGGGGATTTCGGCAGACGTCATGGATTGGGAGCAGATCCCTGCCGCGCTCGACCGCGTCATCGAGGAGTTTGGGCGCCTGGACATCATGGTGAACAATGCTGGCGGCAATCTCGACCGCAAAACTTACCCGCTGCCTGAGATTCCGCTCGACAAATTCGACGAGCAACTGCACCTCAACATGAAAACCAAGTTCTGGGGTTCCCAGCAGGCAGCGAAGCGCATGAACGATGGTGGCAGCATCATCAACATCATCTCCATCGCTGCACACAAGCCGTCACCGGGCTTCGGCGTCTACTCCGCGGCCAACATGGGCATGATCAGCATGACCCGCACGCTTGCGGTGGAGCTCGCGCCGCGAAAGATCACGGTGAACTGCATTGCGCCCGGGGTGGTCGTCACGGATATGCTCAAGGAGACCATGAACGTCTCTGACGAGCAGGCGCACGATATTTTCGATGCTCAGATTCCCCTCGGACGCACCGGCACGCCTGAAGATTGTGCGGCGGCGGCGGTGTTTTTTGCCTCCCCTGCAGCCCGCTGGATTACCGGGCAGTTCATCGACGTGGCCGGCGGCCAGCCGAACTGAAAGGAGTAGAAGATCATGACTGAGCAGAAAAACGCCAAGACAAATTATGACGATGTGTCTGTATACCCGCTGGACGCGGATAAGATCGAACGGTTGCTTCAGGTTCAGACCGAGTGCTCAGTGCTCTGGACCACATCCGAGCATTGGCCGATGGGCGTTATGCATCGGTTCGTATTTCAGGACGGTAAGTTCTGGGTGACGTGCGCCTCGCAGCGCAAGCGTGTGCCTGCGCTGAAAAAGCGCAATAAGAGCGCCGTCATCATTTCCAGCGAAGGCACGCCTTTTGGTCGTGACCAGACGCTCACTGCAAAATGTGTGGCGACGGTGCACGAGAACAACGCGCAGGTGAAGAGCTGGTTCTACCATGCGCTCGCCATGAAGCTGCGCGACGGCAACGAAGCCGAGGCGGCGAAGTTCGAGCAGTTTCTCGACACGCCGGCGCGCGTGATCATCGAGCTCGAGCCGGTGAAGTGGATTACCTACGACGGAAAGAAAGTGGCAGCCCACGTTGCTGGAGAATGGGCGCCGGGCGATCCGTGGAGTGAAGAGCTGCCGCCGGAGCCGGGCTGGGTGGCCCAACTCCGGGGCTAATGAGCTTCTGCTCTTAGGTCTTCTTGCCGCCGAGCACCGGTCCGCCGGTGCCGGCGAACTCTGCATCGGGTTCCAGACCGAACAGAATGCCTCCCATCGTCTCGTACAGCGGATGCGCCACCCAGCGGTGCGAAGCGCAGCCGTGTGCGTCGCGCAGTTTGCGTTCCAGAGGGTTCGCCATGTAGCTCGCTGACGTGCCGCACGCTGCATGCACCACATCCACCACTTCCATACAGGCCTGTGCGCCGTAGGTGCAGGCAAGGCGTGCATCGAAGGTGGTCTTGTGGGAAGGCGCTTCTGCGCCCTGTCGCAGCTCTTCTTCCACGGCCTCCATTGCCTCCATGACCAGTGCCCGCGCTGCGCGGTATTTCGCGGTCATTTCACCCATTTTGTATTGGGCGATGGGGCGCTCACGCAACTTGGAGGCCGACATCATCGGCACCTTATTGTTGGCCAGGTCGGCGAATGCTTCCAGCGCCCCTTTGGCGACACCCAGACCGATTGCGACTTTGTTGTACGACAGGCGCAGCGGCACGGGAATTCGGAATACGGGGTTGTCGTAGAGGGCGGGGGTTTTCATGAGGTCGACCTCGAGCCACTTCGCATCGACGTGCGCGCCCTCGGCGCGAACATTGTGGCTGCCGGAGCCGCGCAGGCCCGCTACGTTCCAGGTATCGACAATTTCCCACTGCGATCGGTGCAGAAAAAACATCTTCACGATCGGGGCTCCGTTCTCGTCCTTGCGGGGCTCGCCGTCATCGAGAATAGGGGCGCCCATGAAACACCATTCGGAGTTGTGGCAGCCGCTGATGAAGGTGGTTTCCCCCCACACCTTGAAGCTGCCGTCGTCCTGCTCGATGGCGTAGGAGGGCTGCGTGCCCGGACCACCACCGCCGCACATCACGACGCGGGGGTTGTCGATGTAGACCTCCTTGGCCAGGTCTTTCGGCATGCCGCCGGCCGCCATGGCGTTGATCTCCGAACCGAGCATGACGTTCCAGCCAACGGATGCGTCGATGGCCGAGATCGCTTCCAGGATCTCTACAGTCTCCACGGCACTCGCATCTTCTCCGCCGAGTTCCCGGGGGATGGCGAAACGGAACATGCCCTCGTCGATGAGGGTCTCCCGGGTCTCGTCGTCCAGGCGGCGCAGCTCCTGGCCGCGGTCACCGCCAGTGGCGATGACGTCTCGCAGGCGTTCCACGCGTTCCAGCGGAGTGCCGACAAGCTGGTCTCTTGCTTCAAGTGAAGTCTTTGCCGAAGTGGCGGTTGTCGCTTCTGCCATTTGTTCCCCTCGCGCTAGTTGGCGCAACATTTGATGATCTGAAGATACTAAAACATGTTCTACTTTTTCAATGCCTGATTGTTGCTTGTGCCCTCTGGCAGATCTCTGTAGCGCGTCGGTGGGTGTTTCCAGTGCTGATTGCGCGCACCGTGAGAAAGAGATCGAGCGTAACCAAACGGGCGCGTTCAGCGCCCAGAGACTGATCGGCAGCCCAAGCCAGGTAGTGCTGGCTGACATGCTGATGAAGCAGCGAAGCAATCGAAGGAATATCGATCCAGGGTTCCAGATCGCCTTCCATCTCGATCTGCGCGAGCGCTTTGGAATAGGTTGCGGTGGCGATGTCGGCGAACTCGCTGGCGGCGTTCGTCGTCAGTAGCTTTGCCAGAGCCAGTGCGTAGGCCGGGCTTTCCACAACGGCCTCTGAAAGTGAGCGGGCGATGTGGTTGAGACGATCGATACCGGTGTCTATCTCAGCTGCGTCTATGGCTCGATAGGCATCTGACAGCTTTTCTTCCACCGCTACCCAGAGCAGGTTTTCCTTGCTGTTGTACTGATCGTACAGCGTTTTCGGGGAAACACCGGCTCGTTCGGCCAGTTCACGCATGCGAACGCCGTCGTAGCCGTACACGGCGATCAGCTCACGCGCCGTGTCGAGAATCCGGTCGCGGCGTTGCTGCTGACGCACGGTCAGTTGACGTGTTTTCAACGGTTCATCCCCCTTCGACAGGCAAACGTATCGCGCTGACGTTCAACCCGCAATGGGCCTGTCAGCCGTCGGATTTACGGCGCACCAGGGACGCAGGACGCGTTCGGGGTACCCAGTCACCACGGCCAGGGAAATTTTCCAGGATTGCGCCGTCCCATAGTCGAATTGTGCGCCTCACGAACAGCCATTGACCCGCGGCGGTTTTGACAGCTTCGTCGTCGTACCAGCCGGTGAAGCGAAGCAGGTAAGGTGGTTCACCCTCGCACTCGGTCACGAAGGCGAAAGACCGCATGCAGACGCGATCAGCGGAAATGTTGGTGTACTGTGTTTGCGTAACGTGATGCTGCCGTCCTGCAAAGCCCGGAGCGCCGAAGTAGTGGTCGGCAAACGCGCGAATGCCCGCGTGTCCTGCCCAGATATCAGGGTCCTCGAAGACTTCCTCTGTAACGACCGCGTCTTCGGTAAAGCACCGCACCATACCCTCTGTGTCGCCAGTATCCAGCGCCCAGGCGTAGGCGGCGATGAGGTCCTGGAGTTCGAAGCGGTCTTCAACGGATAGTTTGTGCATATTGATAACGTTTGATCGTTTTAGTGATGATGAAGGGGCTGAGGCAGTACTGTACTGCGGTGTTAAAAGTATCATACGATATGATTCGTTCCTATCATGTCACCTAACGGGGAGAAAATGCATGAAGCGCGTTCTGCCGCCTAACCTTACGGATCGCGAGTTCGACCTGGCACTCAAAGCCTTTGCCAAAGTAGTGGGTGAAGACTGGGTGCTGGCGAGCGACCAGGACCGTTCCACCTACGCCGATATCTACGCACCCGGTCCAGAAGACCAGTGGCCGCCGTCGGGGGCCATTGCTCCCGGTTCGGTGGCAGAGGTGCAGGAAGTGGTGCGTATCGCCAATCGCTTCAAGACACCGCTATGGACGGTCTCGAGAGGGAAGAATCTCGGCTATGGCGCCGCGGCGCCGCGTTTGCCGGGCGCTTTGGTGCTCGATCTTGGGCGCATGAACAAGGTCCAACACGTCGATACAGAGCTGGGTTACTGCGTGGTGGAGCCCGGGGTGAGCTTCTTCGATCTGTACGAGCACCTCGAACGCATGAACGCCAACCTGATGATGTCGGTGCCCGGCAATGCCTGGGGTTCGGTCATGGGCAACGCGCTGGACCACGGTGTGGGGTACACACCTTATGGCCTCAATGCCCGGCATATCTGCGGCATGGAAGTGGTCATGCCCGACGGCGGCCTCATGCGCACGGGCATGGGTGCCATGGAAGGAAACCACTCGGCGCACCTGTTTCCGTTCAACTACGGCCCGAGCTGGGACCAGATGTTCAGCCAATCCAACCTCGGCGTCGTTACGAGCATGGGGCTCTGGCTCATGCCGCAGCCGGAAACTTCGCTGCTGCTGTCCATGTCCGTTCCGAACGAAGAAGACATCGGCTGGGTTATCGACACGCTTACGCCACTCAAAATTCAGGGGGTCATCGAACAGTCGATCTTCGTGCCGAGCTGGTTGGGCAAGGTCGTACTCATGGGCACCCGCAAAGATTTCTGGGACAAGCCTGGCCGTATGCCGGACTGGCGGGTACAGGAGATTCTCAAGCAGAACAAACTCGGCTTCTGGACGGTGGGCGTTCGCCTCTACGGCGACGAGGCGGTCGTGCGCGCTAAGGCAGATGTCGTGAAGAGAGCCTTCAAGCGCAGTACCGACATACCCATGGAAGAAAGCTGGTGGCGCCAGGGCGAACCGGTAGATGTCATGGATCCGTCTAACGGCGTGCCGTCTGCGGTGGCGCTGCAGATGGGCGACTGGGTCGGTGGGCGCAGTGCGCACCTCGGATTTTCTCCGGTCGTGCCGGCAACTTCCAAACACGTGCTTGGGCAGATGCGGCGCAGCAAGAAGCTCATCGAAGATTACGATCTCGACTTCTACGCGAGCTTCACCATCGGCGGTCGTTTCTGCAACAACATCAACATGCTCATGTACGATCGCGATGATGCAGACGGCGTGCGCAAGGTCAAGGCGCTGTTCGATGAGCTCATCGATGTCACGCGTAAAGCCGGCTACGGCGAGTACCGGACCCACCTCAACTGGATGGACCCGGTCGCGGAAACCTTCGACTTCAACGACAACGCCATGACCCGTTACACGGAAGTCATCAAGGACGCGCTCGACCCTAACGGCATTCTGTCGCCCGGCAAAATGGGCGTGTGGCCCGCGGCGTACCGTGAGCATGCACAGAGAGGTAAACACTCATGAAGCGATTATCCGTTATCGTACTTGTTGTCACTGCGTTTGCGCAGAACGTTTTCGCGGAAGAGGGTGCTGCGCCGCCGCCGATGATGATGCCCACCTATCAGATGCGCGCACCATTGCCGGAAGGTGATCGTCTCGAAACCACGGGGAGCGGCGAAGAACTCTTCTCCAATCGCTGCGGGAGTTGCCATCTGCCATTCGGCATGGGTACCAACGTTCTGACCGTTCAGCGCCTTGCTTTGGGCGAACCACCGGAGATGGGGCTGCTGACGAATCGTGAAGATCTGGGGGCAGCCTACGTCAAAGCGGTCGTGCGCAACGGCAAGGTCGGTATGCCGAGGCTCAATCGTGTTGAGGTCACTGATTCCGAACTCGAGCGCATCGCCGACTTTCTCGGCAGAGGCAAGCCATGAAGCTGGGGCGCCGCGAATTCGTCATTGGTGCCATGGCCGCAGCTGCCTCAGGTGGCAGTTCCATGATCGCCGCTCAATCCAGAAAAACGCCGACCGACCTGCTGGTGTTCGACAGCCGTCTGCCGGCCAGTGCGGAAAACCTGTCGTCGCTCAGCGACCAGATCCGGGCTCGTTACGATATCGCGACGTTCGAAGATCGGCATTGGGTGGAGTTTGCGGGGATGGATCTGGGGGGCGTGACCAGTGTCGTTGGCTGCACCACGTGGGGCGACTTCGTTGTCATGCGCGACCTGCTTCGTTCACGGCGAATGAAGCTCACGTTGCGTGAGCAGCGTCTGGATTTGCCTGGCGGAGACAGCCTGTTTCTCTGGCGCATGGCATGACACTGACCAAAGAGAAGGCGGTCACTTATCAGCCCATCGCAACGCTCAACCGCTTCCTCCAGCTCCATCAGCTTCTGCTGAGTTCCTTCTCCGAAAACCTGGAGCAGCAGCATGAGGTGACGCTGAATGAATTCAGAGTGCTGATGATGGTAGGGCAGCTGGGTGAAACTGCTTCTCATGAAATTGCGGAGGCGACCGCGATGCCGCCGATGGCCATTGCCAGAACCGTTGCGGCGCTGGAGTCCCGCGGGCTGGTGAGGCGGGAGGTGGACGAAAACAACCGGCGTCGAAAGCCGATTCGGTTGACCGGGCCAGGGACGGAACTTTTCGAGCAGATGATGCCGACGAGCAACCGGGTTGCCGAGTATCTCTTTGATTCGCTGCGCATCGACGAGATGCTCATGTTCGATCATTTTCTGGGTAAGCTGGTTGAGCAGGTATCGCTCAAAGATGAACGGGGAGAGCTTGTGTTTGTGAAACGCACGCGAGAGCAGAACGATGAGTAGGTATATCTGGCTGGTACTGCTGGTGCTGGGTGGCTGTTCGCAGAACCAGAGGACAGCATCTGAGGCGACGGCGTCTGATTCGAGCTGGTCTGTACCTGGCGGTGATTCAGGCAAAACCTACTTCTCAGCGCTCGAGAAGATCAACCGCACGAACGTAAAGACGCTCGGGCTGGCCTGGGAATTCGATCTCGAAACGGGACGGGGCCAGGAGGCGACACCGGTGGTCGTTGACGGTGTGATGATCGTCAGCAGCAATCTGGGTCGCGTTTACGCCATCGATGCAGCTACCGGGAGCGAGATCTGGCGCTTCGTGCCGCAGGTGGATATGCAGGTCAACCGCACGGTCTGCTGCGATCAGGTGAATCGTGGCGTGGCTATTCGCGATAGTCGCGTTTACGTTGCCTCGCTGGATGCCGTGCTGTACGCACTCGACTTCGGCACGGGCAAAGTACTCTGGCAGGCCGATACCATTGATGGTGAGGACCGTGGCCAGCATATCTCCGGGGCACCGGAGATCGCAGGCGACGTGGTAGTGATCGGCAATGGCGGCGCCGAATTTGGCGTGCGTGGCTATGTTTCCGCGTACGACCTCGAGACCGGTGAGCTTCGCTGGCGGTTCTACACGGTGCCTCGAGACCCGAAGCTGGGTCCGCAGGAGAATCCGGAGCTTGAAGAAGCACTGGCCACCTGGGGTGAGGATGCGCGTTGGGAAATGGGTATGGGCGGTACCGTCTGGGACGCCATCCACTACGACCCCGAATTCGATGCGGTTTACATCGGTGTTGGAAATGGCGGCCCTTACCACTACAAAAAGCGTGCACCCTCTGGTGGCGATCAGCTCTTCCTGTCTTCGCTGGTCGCCTTGGATCCCGAAAACGGTCGCGTGAAGTGGTACTACCAGCAGACGCCCGGTGATAGCTGGGATTACACCGCGACACAGCCCATGGTGCTCACGAATCTCGAAGTCGATGGAGAAACGGTGCCGGTGCTGCTGCATGCGCCAAAAAACGGCTTTCTCTATCTCTTCGATCGCAGAGACGGCAGCCTCCTTCGCGCGAACCCAATCGCCTATCAGAACTGGGCGAACGGTATTGATCCCGAAACGGGCCGTCCCAACGTGCGCGAAGATCTCGTCGATTACATCGATACGCCCCGTATCGTCTTCCCGGCAACACCGGGCACACGCAACTGGCACCCCGCTTCGTTCAACCCGCAGACGGGGCTGTACTACGCGTCTGTCAGCGAAGTCGGCAACCTGATGTTCACCTTTCCCGGCTACCCGCCTTACCTGCCGAAGTCGGTCACCCACGACGCGCAGCTCGTCTACACTTCCGACCTTCTGAACATGTTGCCGGCGCTGCCTCCGCCTATTCGCGACGCGGTGGAACAATCCCCCGAGCTCGAGCGGGTGAAGAATGGCAAGACGGGCGGCTACCTGCGCGCCATAGACCCACTGACCGGCGAAACCCGATGGGAGGTGGAAAATTCCAGCTGGCAGGATCGGGCCGGCGTGCTCAGCACCGCTGGTGGGCTTGTATTTAACGGCGATGTAACGGGCCGGCTATCGGTTTACGACACAGAATCCGGCGAACGGCTGCATTCGATCGAAACGGGTACCAGCATCATTGCCGCACCGATGACCTTCATGCAGGACGGAGAGCAGTACATCGCTGTCACTGCCGGCTGGGGCGGTGGCGGCTGGCCTTACGTGCCCAAGCATAGTGCCGCTTACCGCTACGAAAATCGCGGGCGTCTGCTTGTTTTCAAGCTGGGGGGGAAGTCTGTGCCGATGCCGCAGGAGCGGCCGCCACTCGAGGTAGCCACGGAACCGCCGCCGATACCTGAAGGCACTGACCTTGCTAACGGTACCGCGCTGTTCTTCCAGCATTGCACCCTGTGCCACGCGCACAGCCCACGCACCATCAGTGCCGATCTGCGCCGCATGCGCCCGGAGGTCCATGCGATTTTCGATCGCATTCTGCTCGATGGGGTGTTTGTCGGTGCCGGCATGCCGCGTTGGGACGACGTGTTCAGCAAGGACGATGTGCGGGACATTCACGCATACCTGATAACCGAGCAGCAGAAGGTAAGAGCCAGTGAGCTGGCTCTTCAGGAGAAGGGCCTGCCGCTCAACGCGGAGCCATCGAGGGTACTCTCGAGCTACTGAAACGGAGGGGAGATGACAGCGGATCTTAAAGGGCGTGTGGCCCTGGTGACTGGCGCCGGGCGAGGCCTGGGAGAAATCATGGCCCAGGTGCTTGCGTCTCAGGGCGCCGCGGTGGCGCTCACCGCGCGCTCGCAGGCACAGATCGAGCGGGTGGCAAGCGACATTGTCAGCCTCGGTGGTCGCGCCTTTGCCGTTTCTGCGGATGTCACGGTTCGCGCACAGGTCGAGCAGGCTGTGCGCGAGAGCGAAGCAGCGCTTGGTCCGATTGATATTCTCATCAACAACGCAGGCAAAGACGAGCCGTTCGGTCCGGTTGGGTACATTGATCCGGATGAATGGTGGTCGGCTCAAGCCGTGCATGTGCTGGGTCCCATGTACATGATGACGGCGGTGGTGCCGGGAATGGCGGAGCGCGGAAGAGGGCATGTCATCAACGTCTGCTCCATGGCGGGCACCGTCGTGCAGCCAAACATGTCTGCGTACGCTGTCGGAAAATGCACCGAAATCCGCCTCGCCCAGCACGTTGCCGCAGAGCGGGCGGCCCAGGGTGTGGCGGTGTTCGCGATCGAGCCAGGCACGATCCTGACCGGCATGGCAGACAACACGCTGAATTCAGAGGAAGCGCAGCGCTGGGTGCCCGATGGCATCGCTTACCTTAAGTCCATTACACCCGAGCAGTCCGAGGCTTCGCGGATGCGCCTGGAGGAGATGGTGCTTCAGCTTGTCAGCGGTCGCTACGATGCATTGAGCGGCCGTTATCTGGAACCGACGGACAATTTTGACGAACTTCTCGAGGAAACGAACTCATGACCGACGCGGCAACACACGACATTCTGAAGGCCATGCAGGCAGAGATCGCCAGTCTGCGCAAAGATATGACGCAGCTTCAGGACATCCACGCCATACGCACCCTGCATTTCAAATACGGCTACTTCATCGATCAGTGTCGTTACGACGAAGCGGTGGATCTCTTTTCGGAAGACGGAGAGGTTTTCTTCCTCAATGGCATCTACAAGGGTAAGGAAGGCGTTCGCCGGCTTTACTGCGGCTGGTTTCGCGAGATGTTCACCCGTGGCGTCAATGGGCCCATCGACGGCTTCCTGCTGGATCATTTTCTGTCGCAGGATATCGTCGATGTCTCAGATGACGGACTGACGGGGTGGGTCCGGGCACGCTGCATCATGCAGGCGGGCTACCACGAAAGCCGCGAGAATCTGGTTCCGGAGATGCCGCGTAGCTGTTGGGAAGGTGGCATCCACTCCAACACCTATGTCAAAGAAGATGGCATATGGAAGATCAGGACCCTTGACTACAACATGCTCTGGCAGGCGGACTACGCGAAGGGGTGGGGAGCAAGCGAAGTGCATCTTCTGCCGCTCGAAAAAACGTTTCCCGAAGACCCTAACGGTCCGGACGAACTGAAAGGCGAGATTCCGCCGGTGTGGCCGAAGACCCGGCATGTGCCCTACCACTACAAGCATCCGGTGAACGGGCGCGACATACCTTACGAACAGAGCTGAGCCTGTCGCCATGCAACGACGCGAACTTCTGCGGCTTTCATTGACACTGCTTGGTGGTGCGGCAAGCGCTTCGGTCAGCCGGGCGCTTCTGGCAGGTGATCCTGGCCCGGGCGCGAGCACGCCGCTTCCTGCCGATGTAATGCGCAGCATTGCGGCAGCCAGCGATCAGGTCATCCCTCGAACGGATACGCCAGGCGCAGTGGACGCAAACGTGCCGCAGTTCATCGAGCGCATAGTGGTGGACTGGTACGACGATGCGGAGCGGCGGATTTTTCTCGATGGCATCAAGGAACTGGATCGTTTCTGCAGGGAGCGGCGTGCTGTTGGATTCGTTGATGCCGGTGCCGCTCTGCAGACCGAAGCACTGGCGACGGCTGAAGCCGAAGCTTCGGCTTATGAGGGTCCGCCAAGTGCGGGACACCCGATGGCGAGCGTCTACGATGCGCATACACCGTTCTTCACGAAGCTGAAGGAGCTCGTGGTGCTGGGTTACTACACATCCGAAGTCGGTGCGCGTCAGGAACTGGCTTACCTGCCCATGCCCATGCAGTACGACGGTGATTTCGATTTTGCCGAGGTCGGCAGGCATTGGTCGTACTGAGGGAGCGATAGTGAAGGAACAGCAGACATACGACTTCGACGCCATCGTCATCGGTTCAGGCATTTCCGGCGGGTGGGCTGCAAAGGAACTTACAGAAAAAGGACTGAAAGTCCTCATGCTCGAGCGCGGCAAGATGATCGAGCACGGGGCGGACTACACCGGTGAGCACAGCCCGCCGTGGGAAGAGCCGTTCCGTGGCAAGCCCTTGCGGGAACTCTATGAGCGCGACTACCCGGTGCAATCGAAAAACTATGCGTTCAGCGAGAGGAACCGGCACTTCTACAACAACGATCGTGAAAATCCCTACGTGACCGATGGCTTCACCTGGTTTCGTACCGACGCCGTCGGGGGGCGTTCATTGCTGTGGGGGCGTCAGGTCTACCGCTGGAGCGATCTGGATTTCGAAGCGAACCGCAAGGATGGACACGGTATCGACTGGCCCATCCGCTACGCCGACATCGCTCCCTGGTACAGCTACGTCGAGAAGTTCATCGGTGTCAGTGGTCAGAAAGAGGGTCTGCC
>JAUIKX010000288.1 GCA_030430515.1 Gammaproteobacteria bacterium
CTTTCTGGTTGTTGATGTAGGTGCCGTTCGCCGACATCTGGTCCACGAGTTTCCACCTGCCGCTTTCGTGGATGATCTTCGCGTGGAAACCCGAAACGCCATCACCGGTGACGATGACATCGCGGTCCGCGTCGCTACCGATACTCCACTCCGTCATGCCGGAGCCCGCATTCAGCTGGATGATCGAGCCCGCCAGCGGACCGCTGCCGATCTCGAGATATGGGTCTGCCGCGGCACCCGAGGTGTCGGAAAACTCCCCGACCATCTGTGCCAGTTCATCTTTGGAAAAAACCTGCGTACCCGCCGGATTGGCTTTGTTCTGAGGGTCGGCCCAGCTACCTGGCCGGACCGTACCCGCACTCGCCTCGGCGGCACCTGCACCTGCACCTGCACCTGCAGCAGCCAGTTCCTTCTCCAGATCCTCTGCCGAACGCAGTATGGTCTTTTCGAGATCTTCGACGCTGCGTACGACGGTGGCATCAGCAGGCTGCTCAGGCTCCTGTCCCGGCACGACGAACACAAACTTGGATGCGTCGAATGCCACTTCATCGCCCGGCGACAGCCGCTGAGCGGACTCGAGACGTGTGCCATTGACGAATGTGCCGTTTGCCGAGCCGAGGTCTTCGACCGTGACTCCGGTTTCGTCGATAGCGATCTGCGCATGCTTTCGAG
The DNA here is from genome assembly GCA_030430515.1 of Gammaproteobacteria bacterium. Classification (GTDB taxonomy): domain Bacteria; phylum Pseudomonadota; class Gammaproteobacteria; order Pseudomonadales; family Azotimanducaceae; genus SYFY01. Next base: position 673 of record JAUIKX010000288.1, read on the forward strand.
AAGGATGCCCGTCAGAAACCACCAGGTCGCAGTCTTCCTTCCGGCCGACGATCATGCCTGCCGTCAGCTCCACGTCATCTCCACCGGATTGCGGCCGCAGGTAGTATTTTTGCTCCGCGGTCATTGTTCGCCTCCCAGAAAAGTTATCAGAATAAGAAAAGCCACTACGGCTGTGAGAATACCCCAGAGAACGCCGGGTGGAAGCCCCGCTGATTGCTGCGGACTTTCTTCCGCCGCCAGAGGGGCCTCTGCAGGAGGAACATCTGGCGCAGCAGCCCCAACCTTCCTCTGCAGGGTGTCTGCGTCCTCACCGGAATAGCGCACCAGAACGACGCTGATGTTGTCTCGGCCGCCGCTGTCACACGCGGCGTCGATCAGTCGTTGCGCCTGCTCTTCGAGAGAACCCGTCGATGAGAGCAGTTCAACGATTTCGGCATCATCGAGCTCATCGTAAAGTCCATCGCTGCAGAGCAGCACGACATCATTGTGCCGAAACGCGATCTCAGCACGATCAGGCGTCGGGTCGTTGAAGCCGAGCACCTGCGTGACGACGTTGCGCCGGGGATGTGCCCGCGCCTGCTCAGGGGTCAGGTGCTGCCGATCGATCAGCATCTGCATGAACGAGTGGTCTTTGGTGAGCTGACGAAGTGCTCCGCTACGCCAGAGATACGCACGGCTATCGCCCACCCAGACGATTTCGCCACGGCGTTCGGACACTCCGAGTGCTACCGAAGTGGAGCCCATGCCGCGCTGAGATTCGGTGCCTGCACCGGCCTCGACGATTGCCTTGTGCGCCGTTCGGGTGGCAGCCAGCAGGTCGCCTTCGTCCGCCATGAACTGAAGGATCGTGTCGACGGCGACCTTGCTGGCAACTTCGCCTGCCGCATGCCCTCCCATACCGTCCGCTACGAGCCACAGACCACGCTCGGGATCGCAACCCACGCTGTCTTCATTGTGCTCGTGGGTGACGCCCGGGTGGGTTTTGGCGGCATACTCCAGCAAGGCTCACAACCTCGCGAGCGCGGATTTGCAGGCTGATCTGAATCGGGCAGGAGAATAGCCTCCTTCCGTTTCGACCGTTTCGAACAACTTGTCGAGCGTGCTTTCTATCGCATCAACATCATCGATGAAGTAGCTCAGGCTCTCGATGCTCGTGAACGCCTGCTCGGCCGCCGAATAGTCGCTCATACGCCCATCGGCTCCCAGCTGGGCGATGAGACGACGAATGCGCTTGACCTGGTCTGACGAAAAATCGCGTTCGAGCCAGCTTGCTTTCCTGTCGGTCAGCCAGGCAGCAAAGCCGCTGGCTGAGGTGCGGATGTCGGCGTAGCTCTTCTGTCCTGCCCTCAGGAGAGCAGCAATGCGTCGATCCATCTCGCCGGCATCCTGCTCCGATACGGCACCGGCAACCGCCCTCAGCATGAGCAGATGATAATCCTGTAGCCGCAGCCCGCCGGGTTCCAGTCCCTGTCTCTTACGGATACCGCCCCATCGCTGATCCTGCATCGAATGATGGCAACTGTGGCAATCATACAAAGAGAACTCCGGAGCGATGCCCGCACTGGACAGCAGATTGCTCTGTAGCAGATCGAGATATCGCGTGGCCGCATCCACCTGACCCGAGAGCCATAGGCTGAACTCCACCAGGGAGCTCTTGCGGGCCACGTAGTCGTCATCTACCTCGTAGTGTGCGGGCTGGTTGGCCGTAAACGATTCCAGCTCGAACGAGAGCCGCGGGTGGCCGGCGCCCATGATGCGGTGCGTGGTGAACTGATCCCGCGACCCCAGGTGGCAGTTGAGACAGATGCGCGCACGCTCCGACGGGTCGGCCATGGGGAACATGCCCTGCGCGACGTTCTGCGCGTACGTGACGCCTGGTTCCGTATGGGTTTCTATCCACCGCTCCGCACCGCCATGGCAGGCCTCACAACCAACGCCGTCGGTGATCTGGAACTTACGGCCACGTTTTTCGGAGGACACGTTATCCGCATGGCAATCGAGACAGATTTTTGCGGTATGAGCGTTCTTCAGGCCGAGGTTGGCCGCCATCCGCTTCGACTCGTCGGTGAGCAGCGTCTTGTAGGCTCGCGAGTGGCGATCCTCGGTCGACCAGATGCGAAACTCATTGAGCCATACATTTTCGTCACGCTGCGGCGCCAGCTTGCCGTGGCAGACACTGGACGCACAGGTGGCGACGCCTGTATGCACATCGTCGCCGATCTCCACACCATGTGACGTGGCGCTGCATGCCAGCGCCACACAAACCAACCAGCGACGGATCATTCGCCGCCCTGGATCACACCAGCCTCTGCGTGCTCGGCTTTCGCTGAAGCCTCTTTGATCTGATCCGATACGAACCATGGCGTGCCATCCTCGTTGAGGTACAACTTGTGCATCTCTTCCATGTTGAAGGGACGCGAACCTTTACGACCGAACACTGCCACCTGGCCACCCGTCTCGTCTACTCCGCGATCGCGCTCCAGAGGCCGGGACAGGCTTCGAGCAGGCTTTTCGGTCGCGCGTGTAGCAATGAGCGCAGGGTTCGGTTCAGGGCTGAATCCGTAGAACTTGGATTGCAGATCCGGCGAGGTGAGCTGGAGGATCTTGAGCCCCTCGGTGCCGTCTGCGACATACGCGTAGAGCGACGCGTTGGTCGTGGCAACGATCACGTCTGACGCATCGTTCACCCCTTCCGAGACGGTTCGGTAGTGGGACATGCGCTCCGGGTTCTCTACATCGACGATCACCAATCCTTCGGCACCGGCCGCAACATAGGCATACGTGCGTGAAACGAATACCCGGCGTGCATCATCGAGCGCAACCACGTTGTCGGGTACCAGGCTCGCTTCTTCCGGGTTGGTAATGTCCACAACCTTCAGACCATCCGCATCCGTAACGAACAGGTAGCGGAACTGCTGCATGCTGGAATGGCCGTCGTTCAGCGGCACGATGCTCGCAACCCTCGGCTGCATGGGATCGTCCACGTTGACGACCACCAGCCCCCGGTCGGCAATGATGTAGAGGTAGTAGCCGCCAACGACGATATGACGCGCGCCATCCAACACGCCGTTTTCGTTCCACGTGAGGGCCCGTTCCAGGAAGTTGTTGCGCGGCTTTCCGTCGGCCAGCGTATTCACATCGACGAGAATCAGACCTTCTTCGCTGTCGGTGACGAACATGTAGTTGTAGATCGGGTGGAACGGCTGCTCCATGTTGTCGATGCGCATCAGGTCACCCTGGTTGCGCTCTGGCGCTACCGGCTGAGTGGTTGGCAACGCCACGCACGTTGCATTCGAACTGTCGATGCTGGTGTCGTGACCCAGCGGGCTGAACGGTGCCGTGATGAATCGCTGGGAGAAGCCTTTGTTGGCAATACTCGCCGCATCGAAAACCTGCGTGCCCGCTTTGCCCTGCGATGCAAAAACATATTCGCCGCGCATCTGGATACACCCGACATCGCCGCCCGTTCCATGGGTATAGGCGTTCTTGAGCTCCAGATCGTTCTCCTCGTGCGCCTTGAACCAGTCCGGGTAAGCGTAACGGTGCAGATAGCTGCCGATCACCGCCTGCGGCTCATCCCACTCGGTCACCTGAACCGCGCTGATCTCTCCCTCACCACCAACCCAGGCGTTGAAGCCCACGAAGTTGATGAAGTTCGTTCCATACATGAGCGTCTGCGCCATGATGGCGTTGTTGTCGTTGCTCTCGC
>JAUIKX010000289.1 GCA_030430515.1 Gammaproteobacteria bacterium
GATGGCTGTCGGCGTCGTGTACCAGTTGGTTTTCAATGTAGGGCATCGCGCTTTTCCTCCTCAGTAAAGCGTAGCCAGCGCTTCCGCGTTGTAGTCGGTCAGGTCGTCGGTGCGGCCTTCGCGAACCTTCTGCGCCCAGAAGGGGTCCTGCAGCAGCGCGCGGCCAATCGCCAACATGTCGAACTCGCCCTTCGCCAGGCGTTCTACCGCAAGGGCGATGGGCTGTGTCTTGGACCCTTCTGACTTCACCAGGGCGCCGATGAATTCGGATGATAAGCCGATGGAGCCGACGGTGATCGATGGCAGCCCCGTGAGTTTTTTGCACCACCCGGCCAGATTCAGACCCTCATCGCCGTCGACTTCGGGAAACTCCGCCTCCCACCAACGGCGCTGGCTTGCATGCAGCACATCCACCCCAGCATCGACAAAAACCTGCAGGAACGCCTCCAGCTCCTGGGGTGTTTCGGCCAGCCGCGCGGAATAGTCCTGCTGTTTCCACTGCGACCAGCGCAGGATGATCGGCACATCCGGCCCCACCTGTTTGCGGCACTCGGCGATGGCCTCGCCAGCGAAACGCGCGCGGTTGACGAGGTCGCCCCCGTATTTGTCGGAGCGCGCGTTCATCACCCCCCAGAAGAACTCGTCGATCAGGTATCCGTGAGCGCCGTGCAGTTCGATGCAGTCAAACCCGAGCTTCGCTGCTTCGCCTGCCGCGTCGGCGTAGGCCATGATCATTTTTTCCACTTCGGCGTCGGTGGGCTCCTCCTGCACCTGTTTGCCTGTGTGGGTGCGGCCGGAAGGGCTGTCGGATATGGCGTCCGGGTGCGGTCCGCTGCCGGGTTTGCGCATCATGCCCACATGCCATAGCTGCGGGGCGATTTTGCCGGGCGTGCCGTGCACTGCGTCGACGACTTTTTTCCACCCGGCCAGCGCCTCGGCTTCATGAAAGTTCGGCACGTTGGCATCGCTGGACGCACCACCCCGGTTGACAGTGGTCCCTTCCGTAATGATCAGACCCACGTCGGCCGCGGCCCGGCGCTCGTAGTAAGCAGCGATCTCGTCGGTGGGCACGCCGCCCGGCGCCATGGAGCGGGTCATTGGGGCCATGACGATGCGGTTGGGTACGGTCATGCCGCGAATGGTCAATGGTTCGAAGAGCGGGGAAATATCGGTCATCTGCTTCTTATGGTCTGAAACTGGAAGGCGAAGCTTCTCCCGATGTTCGGTTCAGATCAACGGTTGCAGTTCTGACATAATGCAGGCCGAGCAAGGGCTGTCAGGGGAGCACCTGTTGGATCGATTGACACTCACAACGCCGGATGACTGGCATCTGCATGTGCGCGATGGTGATGCGCTGGACGCTGTCGTACCGTTTACCGCCCGGCAGTTCGATCGCGCCATCATCATGCCGAACCTCACACCGCCGGTGGTGACCACCGAGCAGGCGTTGGCCTATCGGCAACGAATCGTTGCTGCTGTGCCTGATGGTCTGCACTTCGAACCCCTCATGACGCTCTATCTCACCGACAGCACGCCACCGGTTGAGATCGAGCGCGCGAAAGCCAGCGGCCAGGTGCATGCGGTCAAGCTCTATCCGGCGGGTGCCACGACCAACTCTCAGTCGGGGGTGACCGATATCTCCCGGTGCGACGACACGCTGGCGGCCATGGAAAAGGCGGATATGCCGCTGCTTGTACATGGGGAGGTCACGCATGATGAGATCGACATCTTCGACCGTGAAGCGGTATTCATAGAAGAGGTGCTGATGCCCCTCGTTGAGCGTTTCCCCGGGCTCAGGGTGGTTTTCGAGCACATTACGACCGCCGACGCTGCCGCTTTTGTCGCTGAAGCGCCTGAGAACGTCGGCGCGACAATCACTGCGCACCACCTGTTGCTGAACCGTAACGACCTTCTGGTGGGGGGTATCCGGCCGCATAACTACTGCCTGCCGGTGCTCAAGCGAGAGCGTCATCGGCAGGCGCTGGTTGAGGCGGCGACCTCCGGCAACCCGAAGTTTTTTCTCGGCACCGACAGCGCTCCGCACAGCCGCTCGACGAAAGAGCATGCCTGCGGCTGCGCGGGCAGCTTCACTGCGCCGGCAGCTATTGAGCTCTATGCACAGGCATTCGACGCAGTGGGTCGGCTCGACCGGCTGGAAGGCTTCGCCAGCCATCATGGCCCCGACTTCTACGGCCTGCCGCGGAACGCCACAACGCTGACGCTGGCGCGGCGGGAGTGGCAGGTGCCGGCGGGTTACCCGTACCTGGATGAGGAGATCGTTCCGTTCAAGGCAGGAGAATCCCTGAGCTGGGCATTGGTTTAAGGAGGTCAAGATGTCACGTATACCTGAATTACCCGCTGGATTTACCGCGCCGTATCTCACCGAACTGCTGCGGGCAGACGGGTGCCTGCCGGCGGCAGGCGAGGTGACCTCGGTTTCGCAGCAGCTGATCGGCGACGGTACGGGTATGAGCTCGGAGCTGGCGATGCTGGGGCTCACGTATTCGGGTGACCAAGGCGAAGCGCCGGATCGGCTGGTGGCAAAATTCCTGCCCACCAATGAGATCAATCGGGCGTCAGCGCTCGCGTTCAACCTGCCTGAGCGGGAGGTGCGATACGCCGCGGAACTCGACCCGCAGACCGACGCCATTACCCCGAAGACCTACTGTGCGCTCTTTGATGGTCATCGCTTTCTCATCCTGATGGAAGATCTGAGTGACTACCAGGTGGGTAATCAGGAGGTTGGCGCGACGCTCAAGCAGACCGAGCTTGCCATCGATGAGCTGGCGAAGCTGCACAGCGCCTTCTGGAACCGCATGGATGGCATCGACTGGGTGCCCGGCATCGCCGACAGCTATCACGCCGATGCACTCGCCGGCGCGTCACGCATGGGCTGGGAAAATATGATTGAGCGGTTTGAGCTGCCGGATGCCGTCACCCGCTATATGGAGCCCTTCCTTGCTTCGGTGCGTGCGCTTCAGGCCGAGAGAATGCAGGCGCCCATTACCCTGGTGCATGGGGATTTCCGTATGGAAAACCTGTTTTTCGGCCAGTCACCTGAGCAGCATCCCATCATTGTGTTCGACTGGCAGGGGCCGTTGAAAGCGCGCGGCATGTTCGACGTCTCTTTGTTTCTCGGGCAGAGCACGACCACAGAGGTTCGGCGTGCCCATGAGCGCAGCCTCCTCGAGCGCTATCTGGAGGGTTTGCAAGCCGGCGGCGTGACGGACGTCGATATGGACATGCTGTGGGAGGATTACCGCCGCTGCATGCTCTACGACTGGCTCTACACCGCGGTGGTGTCCGGCACGCTCGATATTCACAACGACGCGGCCCGTCGCTGGATGACGCAGATGGTGAACCGCCATGCGGCGGCAAGCGAGGATCTGGAAGTGTTTCAGTTTCTGCCGAGGTAAGTTCTTGGAAAAACGTGACAACTACAGCGACGTCAAAGGCCTTGGCGTCGACCCGGTCAAGCAGGCTGAACTTTACGCCGCCCAAACCGAATGTGTCGTCAACTGGACCACCCGCGAGGGATGGCCCGTTGGGGTGATGCATCGGTTCGTGTGGCGCGATGAGCGGTTCTGGGTGACCTGCGCACCGCAGCGCGCGCGGGTTCCTGCTTTAAGAGCACGACCGCAGAGCTCGGTGGTGGTAACGAGCGAAGGCACCTGGCTCGGCGGTGACATCAGCACCACGGCTAAGACGCTGGCGACGGTGCATGACGACCCGACAATCAAGGCCTGGTTCTATCCGGCGCTTGCCGAGCGGCAGCGTGAGACGGAAGCCGATCGGATCGAGTTCATGCGGCGGATCGATACCCCCGGACGGGTGATCATCGAGCTCGAACCGGTCGCCTGGATCACCTACGACGGCATTCGCCTGGAATCATCCCTGCGCGGTATCCCTTACGATCCTGCAGCACGCAAACCCACCCGCAATCAAACCGAGCCGCCTGACGGCCGGCAGATGTGCGAGCTTTAAAACATGGACCAGGCTACGAAAGGCGCAACAGGCTTCTGGCAATCCCGCTATACCGTTATCGCGATGAGCTTCGCCGCGGTGTTTGTCTGCTACATCGATCGCGTCAACATTTCTGTTGCGATCATCCCCATGGCCAAAGATCTCGGCTGGAGCGCCAGCACTCAGGGTGCCGTGCTGTCATCGTTCTTCTTCGGCTACCTGCTCATGCAGCTGGGTGGCGGCTGGCTGGCAGATCGCCTGGGCGGCAAGCTGGTGCTGGGCATCGGTGTGCTGGTGTGGTCGCTTTTCACCATCATCACGCCGGTGGCGGCGCTGTTCGGGCTCAGCGTGCTGATCCTCGCCAGAATCGGCATGGGGGTGGGGG
>JAUIKX010000290.1 GCA_030430515.1 Gammaproteobacteria bacterium
CGCACTATGGGTGGAAGATTTGTAGAACCACCAGGTCGTACCACTGCAACTGCGTCTGCTATATGGATCAGTACAAGAAAGATAGTGTAATTCAGGCCGCTCTACAAGAGGCCCGGACACAACACGGCCGTGGCGTACAGGTCGCGCTCAATCAGGGACTGGCCTCCAGAATCGGCGACATCATCGGCCCGGCAGCGCGACCAACCCCGGAAATCGATGCTGACACGGCCATCTTTTACTCGATCAGCAATTGCCAGTCTGGTCTGGTGGGTATCGCACTGGGTGACCTTCTAATCAAACAGGTCGCCAACCTCATCGCCGAAGAGCTGCCGGGCATCAAGCAGTTCGCCACGCTATCGCCGATCCCCGGATTCGGCCGATGGCTGGCCTCAAAACCGAACCCGGCGCCAGAGATTATGGATGACGAAACGCTCCGCTCCATGCGCAATGTGCTGGCGCTTCCAGACTGGCACCTTTCGGGCTTTGATGACATACGTGTAAATCTGGAAAACATGTGCGCGCACTACCTGACAAGCACCGGGAGCAACGACCGACCGTTGGATGCTGTCGCCCGTTTTCATCTACGTAACGGCGCCCGCCTCGAGCGCATCAACTGGCTGGGCGATGTCTCTGAGAAAGGCATTAACGAGTCTCACGGCCTGCTGGTTAACTACGTCTACGACCTGGAACACGTCAGCGAATACCACGAGAAGTTCGTCTACGACCACGAGGTCACCACCGGCGCGCCGGTTCAGCAGATGCTGAAGCGCCGGTAGCCGGAGCCGCAATCGCGCGTTACGCTCTCTCCAGCCAGAGGGAGCAGCGCAATGGGACAGGAGTTCGAAGGAAAGGTAGCCATCGTCACCGGCGCAGGAGCGTTAGGCGATGGCATCGGCAACGGTCGTGCAGCAGCCATCCTGCTCGCGCGTAACGGTGCGAGCGTCATCGCGGTGGACCGGAAGCTTGAGCCCGCCAGCCGCACGGTCGAAATGATTGAGCAGGATGGCGGAAAGGCCATCGCGGTCAGCGCCGATGTCACCAGCGCCGAGGACTGCAAGCGCATTGTCGACACCGCTGTGAACACCTACGGTGGCATCGATCTCCTCGACAACAACGTCGGCGTGGGCAGCCGCGGCAATGTGGTTGATGAGGACCCGGAACGATGGCGCCGCGTGATGCACATCAACGTCGATTCCATGTTTCTGATGGCCCGGCACGCGATCCCTTTCATGCGCGAACGGGGCGGTGGCGCAATCGTCAACATCGCCTCGATTGCCGCCATGCGCCCCAGCGGTCTGACCGCCTATGCCACATCCAAAGGAGCGGTGATCAGCCTGACCAAAGCGATGGCGGTCGATCACGCCAGGGAGAATATACGGGTGAATTGCGTCGCCCCGGGTCCGGTCTACACCCCCATGGTCGCTGGCGAGGGGATGTCCGACGAGCTGCGCGAGAAACGTCGCAAGGCGTCTCCGCTGCAGATCGAGGGTAATGGCTGGGACATCGGCGAAGCGGTTCTTTTCCTGCTGTCGGAGCGCGCCCGATACATCACCGGCCAGACGCTGGCCGTGGATGGGGGCGTAACGCTGACCGCAGGCAGCAGACGATAGCGCCAGAACAGCATTTCCGTAAACGAGCCGGTTGTGTCAACCCGCTGACACTTCTCCATTGTCGCCTCTGCAACCATGTCGCCTCATCAGCAAGCACATGGAACCCGAACGATGGAAGAAACCGAACGGCTATGGCTCAGCAAGAACGATACGGAGCAGGCCGCAGCCATAAACCAGCTGATCGGCTACGCAAAAAACGGCGGCGGTAACGCGCTCGACACGCTGGCCGGGCTGACCAAGGTCACCAAGCCCTTCAGCCACCTGGACGAAGCCGGCCCCTTGCCGACGAACTCCCCCTATCCGGTCATTCCTGGCCGTGCGCGGGCACCGACGGTCGCCATGGTCATCGTCAACGGCTCCGACCAGACGTTGGAACTAGCCGCATCCCGACTGACCGGTGACCTGAAGGCGTTTCCGATCGTCGTCGACTACACCGGTGAAGACGGCACCACCAAGACAACCCGCCACGCACCATCAACAACCGGACAGACCGCAAGCACCACGCTCACCACCACCGGATACGCGTGGCTGGATGCCGCACCTGACGAATACCTGGGCAACGGCTCGGTGTCGGTCGGCATCTTCCGTTGTGAGTCCGCCTATGCACCCTTCTGGGGAACCAGCCTCGTGCTCAAGTTTCAGGGCCGCACCGGCCACTGGGACCAGCTCTTCATGGGCGCGCAGAGAAATATCGGCTCTCCATCCAGCAGCCTGGCCACCGGCGGCGGCAACTACGCCGACTGCGACGCGTTCTTCGACAAATGGGTGGACGACTCAGGACGGCAAACAGACGCGTCCGGAAACAGTCGCTGCCACGCTGGCTTGTGGGAAGACGCCAACGAAGACCTGACCGTCGCCACGTTCTACGTGAGTTGACGGTCATAAGTACACAACACAGGAAAACAGCCAATGGGTAAGGAACACGGTACCGAACTTCACTCCGTTCACGACAAAAAGAAGGAGGAAGAGGAGAAAAAGAAGAACCACGAAACAGGCAAAGGTAATAACGAGGGGACCGGAAGTGGGGGTCAAGCTGCACTAGCCGGAAACGGGGACAAGGGTTCAAACGACAACTACGGCGTTGTTCCGCCAGCCAAGGACGATAACGACGCAGACCAGATCTACAGCAACGACGGCTTGAATGTTAAGGGTAAGGGCAGCGACAACGACTACGATCAGCCGGGGGACAAGCTCGATGGAGGGGACTCCGACCAGGACAATCCTGATTACGACCTCATGCCCGTGGGGCCGGCACACACCGACGAAGACGATGTGCCGTTAGCAACACACACGCAGACCGCGGCAACAGTCGTCAAAGTGAACGGCCCGGCGGTGGTCCCGAAGGCTTCGAACTCCACAAACACCGAGCATGGTGCTGAAGCACTGTGCAACCTGTGCGGCATCCGCTGGACCAAAGGACGCACCGCAGCACTGACGTTCGTCGTGCTGCTCGTTGCAGCCGCCGCAGCTGGCGGCGGTATCGCGGCATCAAACACGCCCGGTAAGCGCAAGCCGCGCCTCAAACCCGGCAAGCTGGACGTCAACGCAGGCGACTCCGTCAGCATCGACCTCAACGACTATGTCGAAGATACCCTGGGTGATGCAAAAGCTCGCTTCACGATTGTCCGCCAACCCGCCAACGGCAGCCTGACCGGCACGGCACCCGACTTGACGTACTCACCCAGCAAGGGCTTCAGCGGCAGCGACAATTTCACGTTCAAGATAACCGCGGGTGGAGAAGACAGCGACGCGGTGACGTTGACCTTGAATGTACTCGCTGCTCGTCAGCCGCAGCCATCGCCCACGGTCTACAAAGCCCAGGATCTCGACCGCTCTGTGCGTTCGGGAGAATCGATCGATGTGCGCTTGAGCGTGCTACCGCTGCCCATGAGCAGCCAGACGGTTGTGTACAAGCTCAATACGCAGCCCGGCGGCACGCTCAGCGGCACGGCACCGAAGCTGACCTATCAGGCACCCGACCAGCAAGGAGAAGACCAGTTCACATACCAGGCCACGGTAGATGGCAAGGATGCGGGCACAGCAATAGCGCGCTTTACCATACTGCCGCCGCTGCCAGCCTTCGATTGGCACTCGGTTACCGATGGGACGAAATTGCTGGCTCAGTATGCAGCGTGCATACGCGCTCTGGCGGCGAAAGACGATACGGCATTCTGGAAAGCGCTCGTTGGCGAGGTCAGCCAGGGTTCATTGCAGTGCGACAGCAAGAACACCGCCGGCATGAAAGTGAATCGCATGCCTTACGATGTGCAGCAGATGGTACTGCAGGTGCTCAGCGAGCTGCTGGCATCACAAGGCGGATTCCCTCGCGATGGCGAGAAGAACTACCTCGGCGCGCGCGCATTGGAGCAGCGGCTGGTGAATGCAACCGGCCTGCCCTACCGTCTGAAGGATGCGCACAAAGGCAAGCGACCTGACCCGCTGCCATTCTATGAAGCCGCGCAGAAGATGAAGCTGGATGATGGCTCGCCTGCGCCCCGCTACTATCAGATGTACGCCCTGTACCTGATGCTTCGCATCTACACACTGGACAGCAACTTATGAGCGCTCAGAACGTGCAGAATACGGTTGCCGATGTCAGCACGAGCGTCAGTGGCGCGTTGTCGGGCATCGCCTTTGCCGCCGAAGAGCCCTGGCCGATGGTCGGCGCCGGGCTGGATGCGACGGTGATGCTGTTCAACGCCATTGCCGATTACTTCGG
>JAUIKX010000291.1 GCA_030430515.1 Gammaproteobacteria bacterium
CAGGTGTTGATCCACTGGACGGGCACCAATCGCACAACCACCCGGCAACGACACTTCAGCGTGACCGAACCTCGCGAGCAGCGGGCCCATGACCAGAAACGAAGCGCGCATGGTCTTGACGAGCTCGTAAGGTGCGCGAAACGAGCGAATATCCGACGCGCAGACTTCAACGCATAAGGTGTCGTCGACCGTCACCTCAGCACCAAGGCTTCCGAGCAGCCCGATCATGGTCGTTACATCGTTCAGGTGCGGCGTGTTGTGCACACGCACCGGCTCCCCCGAAAGCAGCGTTGCCGCCAGGATCTTCAATGCGGAATTTTTTGCACCTGATACACGAAGCCGGCCATGCAGCGGCCGGCCTCCCGTGATCTGCAGCTTATCCATCAGAACGATTCATCAGGACTGCGGGGGGGTTGCACGGATGGTGACGGCATGCAGGCGCCCGTCGGTGATCATCTCTTCAATGCATGCGTATACCGAACGCTGCCGCTCGAGCCGACTCATGTCAGCAAAGACTTCGCTCGTAACCTCAATGAGAACCCGGTTGCCTTCAAGAAGAACACCCACGTTCGCACCTGCAAAGCGGTCTGTAATAGCCCGTTCTATGGCTGGTTGTAACTCATCACTCATCGCCCAACAGCAGCTCCACCAATCCGGAAACAGCAATAATCTTACGCAAATCTGTCGGCACGTTGGAGAACCGAACGGTTTTTCCCGCTCGAAAGCCGTAACGGTACCAGGCAATCATGGCGCTGACCGCCAGGCTGTTGGCATATGCCAGCCCGCCCAGGTCGATCTCCACCACGTCGTCTCCGCTGTCGATGAGCGTTTCACCTTCGAGACGAGTCTGCGCGAAGCCTCCAAAGCGCAACCTGCCAATCAGGCGGTTGCCTTCGAAGTAACTCTCGCGGGCAGGCTCACTCATTCGGCGTCAGCCGGTGCATTCTCCTGGCCTTCACGAGCCTCCGCTTCTTCTTCGAGAACCGTGGCCCAGGCATCGATGACCTTGTCCAGATCACGGCCGTATTTTGGATCCTTTGCCGCACTCTGGAACTGGCTTCTGTAGGTCAGGCCGATATTGACGCCGCCGAACTGAACATTGCGAATCTTCCATTCGCCGCTCTTCTTATCGAGGCCCATGGAAAAATCGACCTGGTACACCGCGCCGGTGGCCGTCCGAATCTCCAGTACAACCGTGCGACGATCAGGCCGTCTTGGTTCACCTTCAGGCTCGAGCACCGCAATTTCGCCGTCACCGAATTCCGTCAGCGCGGAGGCATAGGTGCGCAGGAGGCCCCATTTGAACACTTCTACAAACCGCTCCTGCTGCTCTTTGGAAGCCCGCTTCCAGTAAGCGCCCATCACACCACGTGCAAACCGGGGAAAATCCACCACCGGATCGAGCACGTCGTGCACCGCGCGATAGAAGCGGTCCGGGTCTTCATCGATGTACGACCGCCCCTCTTCGATCACTTCGAGCATCCGGGTAGACGAATCGCGAACGACAGCTTCCGGCGAACCGGGTAACTCACCATCCTGCGCCGCGTACGCAATACCCGCCACCGCGACGAGCGCAAACAGGCCCATGAATGCACTGATTTTTCGAAGCATACGATCCTCCTTACTTGCCCATGTTGGACAGGAACTGCCCGATCAGATTTTCGAGAACGATTGCACCCTGGGTCTCAATGATCTCATCGCCATCGGCGAGCATCTCTTCGTCCGCCCCCGGAATGAGCCCGATGTAACGCGCACCGAGCATACCTTCCGTGAGAATCTTCGCGCCGGTATCCGCGGTCAGTCCGCCAGGCGCACCATCGATTTCCAGGGTGACGATTGCCTCGCCGAACTCGGTATCCACCGCGATGTCCGTTACCCGGCCGATCGTCACGCCGGCCATACTGACTTTCGACCGAATGCGCAGGCCCGCCACATCGTCGAAGCGAGCAGACAGCTTATAGGTCTGCTCGGACTGTGAGACGTTGATGCCGCTGACCTGCACCACGAGAAAGACCGCGGCAAGCATGCCCGCCAGCACAAATGCACCAACACTGATTTCAATGGTTCGCATGCGCATTAACGAAAATCTCCGTACATGAGTAGCGTGAGGAAAAAGTCGAAGGCGAGAATCAAGACCGATGACATGACAACGGTGCGGGTCGTCGCAAGGCCCATACCCTCGGCCGTCGGCTCACAATCGTAACCCTGGTAAACCGCGATCCATGTGACCACGACCGCAAACACCACGGATTTGATCATGCCTTTGCCGAGATCGTCCCAGAGCTCCACCGCATTCTGCATCCCGCTCCAGAAGCCACCGGAGTCCGCACCGAGCCAGTGCACCGCCACGACCACCCCGCCGTAGATGGCCACCGTGTTAAACATCAACGTGAGCAGCGGCATACTGATGATGCCGCCCCAGAGGCGTGGCGCGACGATTCTTCTCAGCGGATCAACGCCCATCATTTCCATAATCGACAGCTGCTCGGTGGTCTTCATGAGACCGATCTCCGCCGTGATCGCCGAACCGGCCCGGCCAGCGAACAGCAGAGCAGTGACCACCGGCCCGAGCTCCCGCAGCAGTACCAGCGCGAGCCCCACCCCCACGGCATCCTCCGCGCCGAACCGCGCCAGCTGCGTGTAAAACTGCAGTGCGATTACCGAGCCGATGGCAAAGGCGCTGAGCACGATGATGGCCATGCTGAGCACACCGATGGAATAGACCTGGCGTATGACCAGCATCCAGTCGGATGGTTTGGGTACACGGTATGCAGCGCGGATCCACATGACCGTGGCACGGCCCAGACCCTGCAACCAGCTCAACGTGTCGGCACCAACCTGGCGCAACATACGTTCCATCAGCCGGCCTCGCTGAGCAGGTCGTACTGCAGGTCGTCAGCTGGATAGTGAAAAGGCACCGGCCCGTCCGGATCGCCGCGCATGAACTGCGAGATCCTTCGGTTCTGATGTTGCTGCAGCTCTTTGGGAGCCCCCTCACCAATGACCTTGCCGTCTGCAAGCACGAACACGTAATCGGCGATTTCCACCGTTTCGTGAATATCGTGGCTGACCAGCAGAGAAGAAGCACCGAGCGCGTCGTTGAGCTGTTTGATGAGTTCGAGGATCACGCCCATGGCGATCGGGTCCTGCCCGGTAAACGGCTCGTCGTACATGATCAGGTCCGGGTCGAGCGCGATCGCCCTCGCCAGCGCCACACGACGGGCCATGCCGCCGCTGAGCTGGCTGGGCATGAGGTCCCTCGCCCCCCGCAGACCGACCGCGTTGAGTTTCATGATGACCAGGTCGCGAATGGTGTCCTCAGGCAGATCCGTGTGCACGCGCATGGGAAAAGCGACGTTTTCGAAAACGTCCATATCGGTAAAGAGCGCAGAAGACTGGAAAAGCATACCGATGTCCCGGCGAGCCCTGAAGAGCTCGGCACGTGACATGCGGCAGACGTCCGCACCGTTGAGACGAACCGAGCCTCTGTCGGGCCTGACCTGCCCCCCGATCACCCTGAGCAATGTGGTCTTGCCGGTGCCGCTGGGCCCCATGACCGCGGTGATGCCGCCGCGCGGTACCCGCATCGTCAGCCCGTCGAACACGACCTTCTCGCCTCGCGTCAGGCAAAGGTCTTCTATCTCAATGAGGTATTCGCTCTCCATGGGGGCATAGTACCGCCCTGGAGCAGCACCCGTATTCCTTTTGTTCTCAGTTACCTTGCTCTAACGCCCGGTTACCCGCCCGAGCTTCTCTCTGCCTGCCTGGTCCAGGAAACCGGATCTTCGTGAGCACGCTGGCAAGCCACTTCGCTCATATTAGCTGAAGCCGCAAGAGAGACCGACGACATTTTTTTTAGGAAGTCTTTGCACTACAGTGCACCGTCCATTCTGTACAGTTGATGAACAGGCCCCATCGCGCGCTGCGCCGACCACGCAAATATGACCATCTGGCTACCCATCTCCGGCACAATCATCGGCTTCATCGCCCTGATCTGGAGTGCTGACAAGTTTCTGTCGGGCGCCGCGAGCACCGCGCAGAATATGGGCGTGTCCAAGATGGTCATTGGTCTGACCATTGTTGCCCTGGGCACATCCGCCCCGGAGATCCTCGTCTCGCTCTTCGCCGCGGTGGAAGACAATCCGCTGCTGGCCGTGGGTAACGCCATCGGCTCGAATATCGCCAACATCGGTCTGGTGCTCGGCATCACGGCAATCGTCGCACCGCTGCCTTTCTCGCAATCGGTGCTGCGCGCAGAACTGCCATGGCTTCTGGGGGCCACGGGGCTGGCCATCCTGCTGATGTTCGATCTGACGCTGTC
>JAUIKX010000292.1 GCA_030430515.1 Gammaproteobacteria bacterium
CGACCATCGTCCGGTGGGCTGGCTGATGGCACGTATGACCTCTGACTGCGAGCGCCTGTCGAACATTCTGGCCTGGGGCTTTCTCGATCTCGTCTGGGGTTCCACCATGATGCTCGGCATCAGCATCGCCATGCTCGTCATGAACTGGAAGCTGGCCCTCGTGGTGCTGTCCATACTGCCCGTGCTGTGGTGGATCAGTACCGGCTTTCAGCGACGCATACTGACCAGCGCCCGACAGGTTCGCGCCACCAACTCACGCATCACCGGCTCCTACAACGAAGCCATCATGGGCGTGCTGACCAGTAAGGCGTTCGTGCGCGAAGAAGCCAACCAGCAGGAGTTCAGCGGGTTGACGGATACAATGCATGACGCATCGGTAAAAAACCTCACCCAGGCGGCGATCTACGTGCCCATCGTTGTGACGCTGGCGAGCCTTGCCACCGGTCTGGCGTTGGCGGTCGGTGGTCACGATCTTCTGGCTGGAACGATTTCCGCCGGCACGCTGGTGGCGTTCATGGCGTACACCCGGCACTTCTTCGAGCCGGTAGAGCAGCTCGGGCACTGGTTCGCGGAGATGCAGATGGCGCAGGCATCCGGTGAGCGCATTCTGAGCCTGGTGCATGCCGAGCCGGCAATTCGCGACAATCCGTCGGTTCTCGAAGCCCTGGCGGCACAGCGCCGTGCGCCCGCACGAGAAACCCAGGGGGGAACGCACCAGGCAGAGGACGGCGGGTCAGCGTTTATCAGCGAGATCGAACTGCGCGGCGTGTCGTTCGCCTACGATCGCGATCATCCGGTGCTGGACAATATCGACCTGACGCTGAAGCGCGGCGAGACCCTGGCGATCGTCGGACCGACCGGGGGTGGCAAGAGCACACTGGTCAACCTCATCTGCCGCTTCTACGAACCCACGGCCGGACAGATTCTCCTCGACGGGGTGGACTACCGGAACCGCGGGCTCAACTGGCTGCAGAGCAACATCGGCATGGTGCTGCAGAGCGCGCATGTTTTTTCGGGCACCATCATGGAGAACATCCGCTATGGGCGGCTCGATGCCAGCGATGCGGAGGTCATCGAAGCAGCGGAACTGGCCGGTGCTCGACCACTGATCGAGCAGTTCAAGGAAGGTTTCAACACCGAGGTTGGCGAAGGCGGCAGCCGCCTGTCTGCGGGCCAGAAGCAACTCATCTCCTTCGCGAGGGCGATTCTGAAAGACCCACAGATCCTCGTGATGGACGAAGCGACCTCATCGGTGGATACGGAGACCGAACAGCTGATTCAGGCCGGCATGCGCCAGGTGCTGGCAGATCGTATCTGTCTGGTGATCGCGCACCGGCTCTCCACGATTCGCGGCGCCGACCGGATCTGCGTGATCGACGGGGGTCGCATCGCGGAGATCGGCAACCATGACGCACTGATCAACGAGCGTGGCCACTACTTCGAGCTCTACCGCCAGCAGAGCCTGCAGGGTGCGACGGCCTATCTGTGAAGCGATCTACCGATGAAAATGGGCCAGCACGGTTTCGCGGAGGAGCTCCGGCGGCAGCAACCCCTGAGCGATCACGAAATCGTGAAACGCCTGCTGATCGAACTGGGCACCCATGGCAAGCTCGACCTCCGTGCGCAGCCGCATCAGGTTCTGATAGCCGTAGTAGTAGGCTGTCGCCTGCCCCGGCATGCGGAACGCATAACGGTCGGCTTCTGAGCTCGCCATGGCTTTCGACATGGCGCACTGCTCCATGAGAAAACGCTGCGCGTCATCCCGATGAATGCGGCCGGTGTTCACCATGGGATCGAGGAACATACGCGCGGCGCGTAACAGGCGGGTATACAGGTTGAAAAGCTGTCCCTCCAGCGGCAGATGCTCGTGCATGATCGCTTCCGCATAGAGGCCCCAGCCCTCCACGTTGGCACTGTTGAACGCGAACATCGCCCGCGCCAGCGAGGTGCCGTTTTCAACGAGGCTGGCAAACTGCATCTCGTGGCCCGGTCGGGCTTCGTGCACAGTGAGTGCCCACGTAATGGCCTCGTGGCCCCAATCGTCCATGCGCGCGTCTTCCCCTAACGAGGGGTTGCTCTGAACCAGCACGAACTCGCCGTACTGACCCGTGTTACCAATGAGCTGCGGCCGATTCATGAACGATGCGGGAATGGCCGCTGACTCGGCTTCCGTGGCGACCCGTATGGCAGCGTCGCGTTCCGGCAGCGTGACAATGCCCTCTCTGCGGATGATCGCTTCGATCTCCTTCAGCCGCGCTTTGTAGAGCGTAAGCAGCTCGTCTTCCGGCACCTGCTCCGACTTGAGCTTGCGGATCACCGACAGCAGCGATGCATCTTTCCAGCCTTCGGCCTCGGCGATCCGCCGGGCCAGCGCCTTCATCTCGCTGCGGATGAACTGATAGGCCGCCTGCCCTTCGCGAATGAGCGCATCGGGTGACGCATCAACGCCGAAGTTGTTCAGGTTGTCCGCATAGAGCTCTGCCGGCAGCGTCGTATTCTGGCGTGCCCTGGGCTGGATCTCGGCTTTCAGCCAGTCGGTGTACTCACCGAGCTGGGCCTCGAGCACCTCGAAGTCGTCTTCCCAACCCTTGAGCCCCGACCGCATGAAGAGCTGACGGATGCCTTCGACGTACCTGGGTGCCGAATCGAAATCCCTTTGCAGCTCGCCGATGTATGGCCCCAGCAGGCCGGGTGTATCAAAGCGCTCAGCGGTGCGGGCTTTCGCCTGCTCTGCCACGGACACATACCCGTCTTCGAGGCCAGCGTACCGACGCAGCCGCGTGATTGCGTGCTTGAACCGCTCCGGGTCGTTCCGAGGATCGAGAATCGCTCTGAAGCTGCCGAACATCAGCCCCGAAAGATCGATGTACGGCAGCATGCGCTCTTCATAGAGCGCCCGGGTGCTCAGGCTGTCTTCCAGTGCCTTCTTCAGTATGGCGATGTCCTGCACAACACGAGGATCTTCCTCATCCTCGGCCGCCTCATCCAGCATGCCGATGAGACGTCGCTCCTCGGTGCTCATCCGCTCGCTCAGGTTTTCACCGAGATCGATGACTTCGGCGTCGTACTCGTCGAGCCCGGCGCGGGAGGCCCCTTCGGGTCGAAACTGTGCCGAGGAGCGCAACACTTTGAGTGCGTACTCATCGCTGCGCTCGATCCAGCTCTCAGCGGCATGAGCGACGCCAAAACACAGCAGCAGAAATAAAGAGCACACCTTCGCTACGAAAGGAGCGGCGCGATATGAGCAAAACATATGAGTACCTAGTTATCCGGGTGGCTGGTCCGCAAGTATCCCAGCCTTCATCAGGCGATGCACTTCCGTTTCAGGCAGGTCGAGCCAGCCACTCAGCACAGCGGCGTTGTCTTCACCGAGATCCGGGCACCTCGTCCACTGGCGGCTATCCAGGCCGGACATCTGTATCGGATTGCCAGGCATGGTTTCACCCGTGCGCTCTGAATACGAGAAGAAACCCCGCTCGCGTGCCTGGGGATCAGCCAGCATGTCATCGACACCACTCACTACCCCTGCCGCGATGCCTTGCGCCTGAAGCACGTTGCAGGCCTCGAACACATCACGCTCAGCGACCCAGCGCTCCAGCACCACCGGCAACGACAGCGAGTCGCAGCTCAGGAAAGAGCCCAGCCGATCGAGCATCGCCTGATCAGCGCACGACACCGCGAGCCACCGATCGTCGCCGCTGGCCCGGAAGACATCCTGAAAAGGCAGGCCCGGATGCTGATTCCCCGCTGGTTCCAGCGTCTCACCAAGCTGCTGCGCCACGAGCCAGTGGCCACTGAAGGCGACACCGCATTCATGCAGCGTGAGCTCGATGAACTCGCCCTCGCCTGTCAGCTGACGCCGATTCAGCGCCTCGACGGCTGCAGCCGCGGCGTGAGTTGCCGTCATCGGATCGTTCAGAGCAATGGTGGAGTTTCTTGTCTGGCCATCTTCGTAGCCCATGACCTGGGTCAGACCGCTCATGGCCTCAACCGTGAGCCCGAACGCCACCCAGCTGCTGTACGGTCCATCTGCACCGAAGCCCGGCAGAGACACGTTGATGAGCCGCGGGTTCGCTTGCACGAGCACGTCATGGCCGA
This sequence comes from Gammaproteobacteria bacterium, assembly GCA_030430515.1. GTDB lineage: Bacteria > Pseudomonadota > Gammaproteobacteria > Pseudomonadales > Azotimanducaceae > SYFY01. The sequence goes on from JAUIKX010000292.1 coordinate 4,099, forward strand.
GCCCGAAGTCCTGCATCGTGCGCGCGCTGAAATTCTCCAGCAGAATATCCGCGCAGGCGGCGAGCTTCAGCAGCAGATCGCGTCCGGCATTCTGTTTGAGATCCACGCACAGACTCCGCCGGTTGCGATGCAGCTTGGCGAAAATCGCGTTGCTGTTCCAGTGTTCGCAGTCTTCGCTGCCACCCAGCCAGCCACCGAGCGGGGTATCCGGATA
>JAUIKX010000293.1 GCA_030430515.1 Gammaproteobacteria bacterium
TTTTCCATCTTCAGCTGGATCAAACGGCGCTCGAGACGGTCCATCTCTTCCGGCTTGGAGTCCATCTCCATGCGGATGCGGCTGGCCGCCTCATCGATCAGGTCGATGGCTTTGTCGGGAAGTTGGCGATCGCTGATGTAACGATGCGACAGGGTGGCAGCGGCCACCAGTGCAGGATCGGTTATTTCCACGCCGTGGTGCACTTCATAACGCTCCTGCAGGCCTCGCAGGATGGCAATGGTGTCTTCCACGGAGGGCTCGCCCACGAAAACCTTCTGGAAACGGCGCTCCAGGGCTGCATCCTTTTCCACGTACTGTCGGTATTCGTCCAGCGTCGTGGCGCCGATGCAATGCAGTTCACCGCGGGCCAGTGCAGGCTTCAGCATATTGCCGGCGTCCATGGCGCCTTCGGCTTTACCCGCGCCCACCATGGTATGCAGTTCGTCGATGAACAGTATGACGTTGCCTTCCTGCTTGGCCAGGTCGTTGAGCACGGCCTTCAGGCGCTCTTCGAATTCGCCGCGGAATTTTGCTCCGGCAATGAGGGCACCCATGTCCAGCGACAGCACCCGTTTGTCTTTGAGCCCTTCCGGCACTTCGCCGTTGATGATGCGCTGAGCCAACCCTTCGACGATCGCTGTCTTACCCACACCCGGCTCACCGATCAGCACCGGATTATTCTTTGTACGCCGCTGCAGCACCTGCACCGTTCTGCGGATTTCATCATCGCGGCCGATCACCGGATCGAGCTTGCCGTCCCGCGCTCGTTCGGTGAGGTCCTGGGTATATTTCTCCAGCGCGTCGCGCTGCTCTTCTGCATTCTGGTCTTCCACCTTTTCTCCACCTCTAACGGCTTGCACGGCCTGCTCCAGCGCGGCATCGGAGACGCCGAGCTGATCCAGGAGCCTTGAAACATTGTCATCGCGCTTCAACGTCAGAAGCACGGTTTCGCAGGACACATACTGATCGCCCTGCTTGCTGGCCAGCCCATCGGCCAGGGTCAGCACCCGGCCCAGCGACTGAGAGACATTGATGTCTCCGGTGGGCTGGCCGAGCCTGGGAAGCTGCCTGACGGCTGCATCCACCCGCTCTCGAAGGAGCGTCGTGTCTGCGCCGGCGCGCGTGAAGACGCCGAGCTGGCTGCCAGGGCCGTCTTCCAGCATGACTGCCAGAAGGTGCATGGGCTCGATGCTCGAGTGGTCGTGAGCCGCCGCCAGACTCTGGGCGCCGGCGAGTGCGTTCTGCAGTGCATTGGTCATGCGTTCGATGCGCATGGTGCCTCGCTCATATCTGTTGTAACTGCTGGTAAGATGCGGTCACAACATGGATTTTCAAGGCTTGCTGGAAAAGGCAGAGATGGAACAGCGACAGAACCCCCGTGTACGCGTGCCCACCGTGGTAGAGGTATTCCACATTTCTTTTGGCCGTGTGACGACCACGATTCGCGATGCATCGGAAAGCGGCATGTTCGTTGTCATGGAACACCCGGCTCTGGCCCTGGGTGCAAAGGTGAAGATCCGCCACACGCGGGTCAGCTCGGTGGACCACCACGCGACACCGCAGGTAGAGGCCGTCGTCAGGCGGGTCGAAGACAACGGCTTCGGCGTGGAGTTCGTCTCCGTGGCCGGGGCACACCTATGGAGCTGCGTACAGCGGCAGCGCGAGGAGCTGCAGATCGGCCAGGACTATTTCCAGGTGCACCAGAGCGTTGCCGTTCAGGATGAGCAGGGACGTGTGCTGGTCGTTCAACAGCAGGGAATGTGGGGGCTACCAGGCCATTTTCTCAGGGTAGGCGATGATGCTGCAGAAGCGACGAGCGTCTATTTTCAGCAGGCTTTCGGTCTCAAGCTCGACATCGGCGTCGTGCTCGACCAGACGACGGAACACAATGCCCAGGCTGCGGAAGCCGCCGTGTTTCGCAGCGTGTTTCACGCGCGGGCAATGCATCAGAAAGCGACGCTGCTGCCGGGTCTGGGTTACCGCAGCATGAACTGGCTGTCAGCCGACCGCTCCTCCGACGACCTGACGTTTGCCTCCACGTTCGATCAGAACATCGTGCGTGAACTGCTGCAGGATACAGCCAAAGCCGGGGCAAGCGCTGCGTGATCGATACCCGCTATCGAGAGAATCCCCCCGAGGTGCAGCTGGTCATACGCCCGAATCAGTCCTGGACATGGCGGGCTAACCTCTATTTTCTCTATGTGCTGTTTGCCGTTTCTCTGACGATCGGCATTACCTTCACGCTGGGCGGCTACTGGGTCGTACTGCCTTTCACCTTCCTCGAACTCGGCACGCAGCTGGCTTGCTTGTGGTACTGCGTTCGCCGTGGATACCGACAACAGGTCATTACGGTCCGACCGGAAAAAGTGCAGGTCGAGTTCGGACATTTTTCAAACGGCCCGAAGAAAACCCTCGAGCGGGTATTCGATCGGTTTCACACCAGGTTTCACGTGGAGCCGCCGGCGCACCCCTGGCGCAACAAATGCGTATACGTCCGAAGCCGTGATGAGCGGCTGCAGATTGGCGGTTTTCTAACCAGCGAGGAGCTGGACAGCCTCATACGGCAGCTTCGCGAAGTGGTGCGCTACATGGATTCGCGCCTGGTCCAGTAACGCCTCCCCTGCTCTCGCCAAAGCACGACATGATCGGGCTCATCGCTGCGCCAGATGATCGCTCCCGTCTGATGTGTTGTGAGCATTCGGCTGCCCACCCCGGCATAGCGCTCCACCACACGCTCATCCGGGTGACCGTATCTGTTTCCCCGCCCGGCGGAAAATACCACCCACTTTGGTGCCAGGCGGCGGACGAACGTTCTCGACGATGATGTGGCGCTGCCATGGTGCGGCGCTACGAGCACGTCGACAGCACCGGCTACCGAGCGCGCGATCTGGGGTTCGTAGCGCCGGCCGGTATCGCCCGTCAGCAATACACTGCGGCCATCCGTCTCTACCAGCAGCGTGCAGGATCGATCGTTTTCAGATGCGGCCCGGCGAATGTGCTTCGAGGTAATGAAGCGGAAGTGCACACCATCCCACCGCCAGGGGCTGGCATGGTGACACGACGCACCGACGGTGCCGTCGTAGGTCCAACGCCAGGCATCGGGAAAAGCCGCAAGAACCGCTCCGCTGCCACCTGAATGGTCATTATCGGGATGGCTTTCAACCAGATGATCCACTCGATGAAGCGGTGAACGGGCAACCGCAGGAAGCACCGCGCGTGCGCCAAGGTCGAAGCCTGAGGGGTACCGGGCGCCGGCATCGAAGAGAAGTTGATGGTTGCGTGTCTCGACCAGTGCAGCGCTGCCCTGCCCCACATCCAGAACCGTGAGGCGGAACGACCCCGGATCCATACGCCGGCCGATGGGTACGAGCACGAATAGGACAGCAGGCAGCAGCGCGAGCCGAACGCGCCAGCCAACCGGCAGCAGGATCAGCAATGCCGAAAGGAATGCCACCAGCCAGTGCCATGCCGGTCGATCCGAGAGCTCCACGAGCGGCCAGGGCAGCAGATGCAGCCAGCGCAGAACCAGATCTGCTGCGCCATCCGCCAACCGAAGAAATAGCGGCACCCCAGTGGCAAGGTTTGCCAGCAGAGGCGGAACCACAAGAGTGCTCACCACAGGTACCGCCAGGAAGTTTGCCAGCGGCGCAAGAGCAGCCCATTGACCGGTGACGGCACCGATCAATGGCAACATGCCGATCTGCAGGCCGAGCTGCGCCCGAAACAGATTCTTGACGGATCGCAGCCTCTCGGGCGGCCGGCGGACCGCTCCGAACTGCACCAGCAGAACGGCGACAGCACCAAACGACAGCCAGAAACCACTGCCAAGAGGTGCCAGTGGAAATACAATCACGACAGCAGCCAGTGCGACAGACCAGGCGGTCCAGGCTCCCAGCCGGCGCGAGATAAGAAAGTAGGCCGCTGCGAGGCTGCAAAGCGCCAGCGCGCGCAGCATGGGCACTGCGAAACCACAGATCGCCGTGTATCCAGCGGCGGAAGCCGCGCCACCGATCATAGCAAACGGACGCACGGGCAACCGCGCTGCAAATCCCGGGACGCTTCGAAGCAGTGCTGCAATACACAGGTAGCCCAGCATCGAAGCGATGCCCACATGCAGGCCTGACACCACCAGAAGATGCACGGTGCCGCTCCGGCGCAGCAACTGCCAGACCTCATCGGTAATCGCCCGGGTATCCGCGAGCCCGAGCGCCAGCAACAGCGCACCCTGATCTGGCGCCGATAACAGACGCTCCCCAGTTCGAACCCGCCATTTCTCGATCCCCGACACCGCCGCCGCCTGTTCC
>JAUIKX010000011.1 GCA_030430515.1 Gammaproteobacteria bacterium
CCTGCACCCGCGTTCGGATGAGATCCTGCATGTTAGCCAGGTTCTGTGGGGCGACCACGCCTTGCACGGTTTTACGCTGCACGTCGTGCTTCGGCGGGTCCATGGCGATGAAGTTCACGGTGCGGAAGTCTTCCGGCCGGTCGGCCAGAGTGATGCTGCCGTCGGAAGAGAAATCCTCGTGGCGCTTCTCGATCTCCATGATGTCGTCGAAGCGGGTGATCGACCAGTACGGACCAAAGAAACTGTCTTTGCAGTAGTGTACGGGGTCTTCACGACGCAGCCGGGCGAAGTAATCCCAGTGCGTGTCGTTCTGAAAAAGTTCCGGGCGGCTGACGTCGATATCATCGAGGGCAATCGTATCGGCGTTCTGGATTGTGGCTTCAGCCATCATCTTTCTCCTCGTCTTCCTGCATCGAATGTATCGCAAAACCTGCCTGAAGGGTCAAGATTGCATCAGGAGGGCTTATAATCAGGCGGCGTTTAACGGGAGACAGTCATGGGAGAGTGGAAAGTCAAACGGCTGGCGGGCGCCCTGGGTGCCGAGGTGCACGGTGCAGATCTGTCGGTAGCCAGCGAGCAGGACGCCGAGCAGATCAAGGCGCTCCTCGAAGAGCATATGGTGTTGTTCTTCCCGGAGCAGAGCATCAACCACGATCAGCACGTTGCGCTTGGTCGCTACTTCGGCGAGCTGGAAGGGCATCCTCAGTTGAAGAATGCGTACCTGGATCACCCGGAGATCTTCGAGCTGGCGGCGACCAAGGGCGGTATTGCCGACGAGTGGCACACCGATCTGACGTTTCTCGAGTCTCCTGCGCTCATGTCCATTCTGCACATGGTCAAATGCCCGCCCACTGGCGGCGACACCATGTGGACCAGCCTCTATGCCGCGTACGATGCCTTGTCGGAGCCCATGAAGGAGCTGTGCGAGGGGCTCACGGCTCTGCACGACGAGGCACCGCACAACCGGCCGGACAAGACGATGATTCACCCGGTGGTGCGCGTTCATCCGGAAACCGGGCGCAAAGCGCTCTACGTCAACGAGCACTTCACACGACGCATTGTCGAGATGAATGCGACAGAGAGCGACATGCTTCTGAGCTACCTTACGAAGTGGGTGCAGAACCCTCGGTTCACCGTTCGCTACAGCTGGTCTGAAGGCACCATCGGCATGTGGGACAACCGGTTCACCCAGCATTTCGTGCTCAACGATTTCGACAGCGAGCGCATCATCCAACGCGTCACCGTCATGGGCGATCACCCTCAGGGAGTCGGTGAGCCGCGGTGGAAGCCCTGGGTGCGCCCAGGACCCCTATCTGCGACCAGTCGCTACGACCGGCAGCTCTATTTCCACCTGAAAGAACAGGGAATGATGTAGTGCTTCGCGCGGCACTTCTGGCGTTCGGGTTACTTGTCGCCGCACCTCTGTGGGCAGATGAGGCATATGAAGACGAAGCGCTGGGCGTTCTGGATGAGTTCATGCGTTCCTTCAATGCGCGTGATATGACCGCCTGGGCTGAAACACTGCATTTTCCACACGTGCGGTTCGCCAGCGGTCAGGTGGCGGTATACGAGAGCGCCGAGGTGTTTGCGGCGCGGAATGTGTTTGCGCAGCTCGCCGCCACAGGTTGGGATCACTCCCACTGGCTGCGACGTGAGGTGGTGCTCAGCTCGCCGGAAAAAGTGCACTTTGCCACCACCTTTCAGCGGTTCAATGTGGATAACGAACCCATTGGCACGTACGAATCGCTCTACATCGTGACCCGTATTGATGGCGAATGGGGCATCCAGGCGAGGTCGAGCCTCGCGCCCTAACTGCGCTCGTCGATCGGCGTGTAGCTGCGCAGTTCCGGCCCGTTGTACAGCAGCAGCGGGCGGATCAGGATGTTGCTCTCCATCTGCTGCAGCACCTGCAGGGTCCAGCCCGGCACGCGGCCGACCGCAAAGATGGGCACGAACAGATCCTGCGGAATCCCGTGCAGGTGGTAGATCACGCCGGAGTAGAAGTCGACGTTGACGTTCACACCAAGCCGGGCGTACGGCTGCATGGCGTCTTCGACCGCCTGCAGAATGGCGTTCCAGTGCGGCTCGCCCATTTCTTCGCTCAGACGCTTCATGCCGTCGCGCAGGTGTCGGGCGCGTGGGTCTTCAGCCCGATATACCCGGTGGCCGAAGCCCATAATGGGCTCGCGGTTCTTCCGTTTGGCTTTGATGTAGGCAGCCGCCTTCTCCGGTTCGCCGATTTCTCGCGCCATCTTCATGACATCTTCAGCAGCGCCGCCGTGGGCCGGCCCTGATAGTGCTGCGATGGCGGCGGTGACTGCCGCGTGCAGATTGGCGTCGGTGCCTGTGACCACGCGGGCCGTAAAAGACGAAGCGTTCGAACCGTGCTCGGCGTGGAGGATGAAATCCAGGTCCATGAGGCGGGCGGCATCGGCGCTGGGTACTTCGTCTTTCAATTGATAGAGAAACGCCGCAGCGTGGCTCAGCTCGCGAGGGGCAGAGACCGGTTCGAGCCCCTCGCGGATGCGATGGTGCGCGGCGACGATGGCGGGCACCTGCGATGTGAGGCGAATCCCTTTGCGCAGCACCGCCGCTGGTGAGCGGTCGTCCAGCTCGGCATCGAACGCCCCGAGCGCAGATGCCGCAGTGCGCAGCACTTCCATGGGGTGAGCGTTCTTCAGGGTGCGGATGATATCGACGACTGGCTCGGGAAGCGTGCGAGCTGCCTTGAGCTCGGCATCGAACGTCGCCAGCTGACCCTCGGTGGGCAGCTCTCCGTGCAAGAGGAGGTAGGCGGTTTCCTCGAAGGAGGAATGCTCGGCCAGGTCGTGAATCGAGTACCCCCAGTAGCGCAGCTCGCCTGTGCGACCGTTAATGTGGGTGGTCGGGGAACGGTCGAAGTGAACGCCTTTGAGGCCCCGATAAACTCTTACGTCGTCATCACTCATCGTTTTGCTTTTCAGATCTGCTTTCAGGTGCGAGATGCCACCACCATTGATCGGCGAGTGGCGTTTTCTCCGGCCAGATTTTATCCAAGGTTTCGGCGCTGAACAGCTCGCCGTTCTTCACCACATAGCGGATGTTGCTGGTGTTGCGGATATTTTCGAGCGGGTTGGCGGCCAGTATCAACAGGTCGGCGAGTTTGCCGGCTTCGATCGTGCCGAGATCCTGGGCAACGCCGATCATCTCGGCGCCGTGGCGGGTGGCGGCTGTGAGTACTTCAAGCGGCGTGAATCCACCCATGCTGAGCGCCCACATCTCCCAGTGGTAGCCCAGCCCCTGGAGCTGACCATGGCCGCCGACACCTACCCGACCGCCGGCGCGAACCACTTTTGCTGCCTGTGCGGCCATCTCGTCGAAGGTGTGCTCGTCGGGGTGTGCCCAGTTCAGGCGCAGCGTGCGGTTGGCCAGGTTCGGGTACGGTGTGAAGCGGGCGAGTTTTTCGTCGTGCCTCGGGGATTCTTGCGTGTAGAAGTAGGTTTCTGCCCACGGGCCTCCGTAGGTGACGAGCAGCGTTGGCGTATAGGCGATCCTGGACTCGGCCATGAGCTTCACCACGTCATCGTACAGATTGACCAGCGGCAGATTGTGCTCGTTGCCGCTGAAGCCATCGAGGATGTGGGTCAGGTCCATCTTCACATCGAGGCCGCCTTCGGTGGTGGGCATCAGTTTGAGCTCGGCTGCGGCTTGAGCCAGCCACTGGCGCTGTTTGCGGCTGCCGGTAATGTAGGCCTTAAGATTGTGTACACCGTAGTGAGACTGGTAGCGCTCGAGCACGTGCCGGGCGTGTTCTTTCGATTTGAAGTCGTTGTTTTTGAAGATGCCGGGTCCGGTAGACAGCGCTCTGGGGCCCGTGATGAGGCCGGCGTCGATCATGTCTTCGTAGGCGATGATGTCCACGGTGCTCGGCTGCACATCGAGACCCGTGGTCACGCCGTAGGCGAGGTTCGCCAGAAACGCCGGGTTGTCTCTGTCCATGGTGCCGCGAAGTGGCCGGAAGTGGGCGTGGGTGTCGATGAACCCGGGCAGGATGAATGCGCCGTTCATGTCGATTACTTCTGCACCTTCAGGTGCGGTGAGGTCGGTGCCGACCGCTTCGATACGGCTGCCGTTGATGATCACCGATGCAGACGACACGGGAGCGGAGTCTGCGGTCATGGTGAGGATCGTGGCGTTCGTCAGCATCAGTGTGCCTGACGGTTCATACCTTGGTTTGTACAGTTCGATGAGATGGCTCGTAACTGACTCCGCCTGTTCTGCCGAAACCGGTTCAGGCGTCTCCTCTTTCTTCTCGCCGTCGTCCTCATCGCTCTCATCTTTTTCTTTGGCGAATTCGATCGACTCCACAGGTCTCTGGAACAGAGTGTGTCCAACAGTCCAGTACACGCTTTGCCCGTCTGCCGACCAGCCGAAGTAATCTGCGCCGACGTCGGTCAGCTTCGCCTGAGGCAGCTTGGGGGCGGTAATCAGGTGGTCGACTCTGCCGATGTGGGTGCCCAGCCGTTTGATCAGGTAGAGCTGGTTGGCGTGCTGGACCAGCACATTTGTTTCGTCGGGGGAAAGCCTCGCATCCTCCGACGCAACGTCTCCCTCGGCACTGTAGATACCGGGGCCTTTCGTGCTGATGATGTCACGTCGATCGCTGCCGTCGAACCGTATCGAGATCAGGCCGCCGGAGCCGTTGCTGGGAAAGATGCCCTGCGAGCGGTACAGCAGTATTCGCTCCGGATCGCTGCCGAAGTGGGGTTGGGTGAGACCTGCTGCGGGCAGGATCGTGCGGCCTTCGCCGCCCCGTGCGGGCAGCCAGATCACGTCGGCGCCGACAGCCGGTCCGTAGTCCCACTCCCGCATGAGCCGCTCGTGGGCGGAACCGCGAAGGGCGACCAGGCGATTACCGTCGGGGCTGTATACCGGGTCGGTATAGTGGGCGGCAGTCGCGGTCAGCTGGCGGGCCCGTCCGCCGCGGGCGTTGATGTCGTGAATATGACCGCCGCCGTTTTTCCAGGACACGAACGCCAGCTTCTTGCCGTTTGGCGACCAGGTGGGGTGAAAGGCCTGCAGCGATTCGTCGGTGATGCGCTTCGTAGTCTTTTTGACGAGATCATGAACGTAGATGCTCATGAATGCCGCGAAGGCCAGCTTGCTGCCGTCGGGGGACAGTTCCGGATCCTGAAGGAGCCGGGCTTTGACTGGACCCTGGCCAACGCGGTAGGGGAAATCGAGGTGCGGCCCGAGCTGCTGATCGATGGGTACGCTCATGGGGATGCGGCGAGCTTTGCCGCTAGTCAATTCGAGCTGTTCGATACGACCATTGGCAGCATAGAGCAACGATTCGCCATCGGGTGCGAATGCGTAGCCGGGAAAGAGATCGCGCGTAAAGCGGGATTCCTGCTCGTCGTGCTCCACCGGGTAAGCCAGCCAGCGGTCGGCGCCGGTTTCGAGGTCGCGAATGCGCAGACCGGTCTGCTGCTCGTAGCGGGTGGCATATACCAGCTGCGTGCCGTCGGGGGAGATCACCGGCCTGAACGCGCTGCCCTGGGCGGCGGTCAATATATCTTCGCGGCCCTCCAGAAGATCCCGTCGAGCGATCTGCCACAGCGGCAGCCGTACGTTGTAGGCGAAACCACCGGCTTTGCGCGCATAGTAAAGATAGCGGCCGTCGGGAGAGTACACCGCGCCCAGAGCGTTGGGTCTCTGCGACGAGGGGGTTTTGCCGTTGGCATTGGCCTTGGTGATCTGCACGCCTTTGCCGCCGTCCACATGGTAGCCCCAGAGTTCGAATGTGCGCAGTCCCCAGGTGGAGCGTGAGGTGACGATGTGTTCGCCATCCGGGGAAAAGATCGGCGAAGCAAATTCGGCCGTGCCTTTTTCTTTGGTGATCTGTTTGGGCTCTTCGGTACCCGTCTCGAGGACCCACAGGTTTTCAGAGCCGCTGCGGTCGCTGACGAAGACGATTCGATTGCCGTCGGGTGAGTACCGGGGCTGGCTGTCGAAGGCCGGACCTTCCGTGATGCGCGTGGCCTGTCCACCGGCGATCGGCAGGGTGTACAGGTCGCCCAACGCTTCGAAAACAAGGGTGGAGCCGTTCGGGTGTACGTCCAGCGACAGCCACGATACCTGCTCGGTGTCGAAGCGGATGTTGCGGGTGGTCTCCAGCGGCAGATCTGCCTTCGCGAGGCCGGTGACGAGTAACAGACAGACAGACAGAATGGACTTCAAGGCGTGGCTCCTCTCATGTTGGCGGCATGGTAGCATGCCGTCAGACCATTGCAGTGGAGGCTCGGGAGGCCATGTCCGACAGCGCTAATGACTCCGGAAGAGATCTGGAAAACAGCTACGACCCCGACAACATTTTCGCCAAAATCATCCGGGGTGAACTGCCGGCGTTCAAAGTCTACGAAGACGAGCACACGCTCGCTTTCATGGACATCATGCCGCAGGTGGAAGGACACACACTGGTCATACCCAAGGCGGGTGGCGCTAATATCTTCGATCTGTCGGACGAGGCGCTGCGTGCAACCATCACTACGACGAAGAAGGTCGCCAGCGCGGTGAAGCAGGCCTTTTCGGCAGAGGGCATCATGATTGCTCAGCTCAACGGTTCAGCGGCCGGTCAAACGGTGTTTCATCTGCACTTTCACGTGCTGCCGCGTAATGCCGGTATCGAGCTCGGCCTGCATAACCGGCTGACCGTTGATCATGAGGTGCTTGCAAAGCATGCCGAGCAGATCAGAGCGGCGCTCGAAACCGCAGGCTGAAGCTCAGTTCAGCACGGCGTAGCCCCGGTTGATCAGGCAGTTGCGCACAACGCGTTGCCGTTCGTTGAGGCCACGGCCCGTGCCCTTGGCTGCACCGATCACGGCCGCACCGCCGGCTGTTCGCTTTGCAGTGTCACTATTGCCGACGGCAGCACCGACAGCGGCACCCACGACGGCTCCAACGGCTGCGCCCGCAGCGGTTTTACGTCCCACCTGTACCTGATCCGCGTAGGTCTGGCACTCTGCCAGATCCTGCCGGTACTGCACCGGGTCGACGCCGCGCATGTCCACAATCGGGCCGCTACCGGCGCAAGCGGCGAGGGTCAGGATGCTAGCAAGCAGAATTGGATACTTCACGGATGCTGCTCTCCAATGCTCTCAGTGATGGGTTCAGGTCGTTTATGGCGCCACAACCACCCTGAACAGGGGATGAACCGTGCGCTTGTCCGCTGGCCGTTATGGGCATAGTATCTGGATCGGACCGCACACGATTTGCGGTTCTAAAACAATACGATACAGCGATATTCTTCCGAACGAAGAAGCCACTCTGGGGGGTGGTTCATAAACGAAGAGAGGGACACAATGAGGACTTGTCTTGTTCTTTTTTGCGCGTGCCTGTTTTCCGTAGCGGGCAATGCCGGCGAAATCGTCAGATGGGTCGATGCCGACGGCGTCGTGCATTTCGGCGACCGGCACGCAGCGCCCAGTCGGGGCGCGCAAACCGTTGAGGTACGCCCGGCTAACGGCATGGACGTTGCCAAAGCGCCAACGAAAGCGCCAACGGAAGCTCCGAATACCGCCATGGCAATTACCCGCATCGACCGGGCCGGCCCGGAAAACAAACGTGGCTGGCGTGGTTACGATGCCCGCCCGAAACGTCGAAGCCCGGTCAGGGTGCGCCGCTGAGGCCAGGAATCTCACTCGCATCTGACGATCTCTGCTGAGCGGGTCTGTGCAAGCGCTTGTCATTCAGAGCCACGGTGATTCCGTCGCGGATTGGATCGGCTCCTGTACTGCCAGCGTGCGGCGCTGGGCGGAATTGCAGGGCTACGGCTACCGGTTTCTGGGCGATGAGCTCTTCGATGGGTTACCCGATGCCTACGTTCGCAAGGTTGCAGCACGCAAACCGATACTGGCGGACCTGGGGCGTTTGCTGCGCATGCAGGAGGCGCTCGACGAGGGCTTCGAGGCGGTTGTCTGGGCAGATGCCGATCTTCTGATCTGGGCGCCGGAGCGTCTCGGCCCGGTCGTCGTAGAAGATGCGCTGTTCGGGCGTGAGTGCTGGGTGCAGCCTGATCGCCGCGGTCGGCTCAAAGTTCATCGCAGCCTGCACAACGCGTTTTGCGGATTTGCCCGGGGCTCGGTGGTTCTGCCATTCCTCACCCGCGCCACGTCCAACATCATCGCTAGCGCTGCGGCCGAGCGCATCTCGCCGCAGATGGTCGGGCCGAAGCTCGTCACCGCGCTGCACAGCATAGCCGGCTTTGAGGTGACTGACGCTGTGGGCGCATTGTCCCCATCGGTGATCGAAGATCTGCTGGGTGGCGGCGGTCTTGCGCTCGACAGGCTGCGGTCCGAGTGCGGTAACGTGCTGGCCGGCGCCAACCTCTGCGCGTCGCTGGTGGGTGAGAAACCGCTGGCGGAGCTTTGCCAGACATTGCTGCTCAGAGGCTGCATTTCCGCCTGAGCTCTGGGACACTGTGGCGTTGTCTTGGCGAGAGAGACCAGCATGCACACTTTTGCAGATCCTTTGAGGCGGGCGCTTCAGGTGGCGCCGGATCGCCCGGCGATTGTCGATCAGGGCAGGATGTTCACTTTCGGCGAGTTTGCCGGGCGATGTGAGCGTCTAGCGGGCGGGCTCTATGGGCTCGGCCTCGAGCCCGGCGACCGGGTGGCCATTCTGTCGGGCAATTGCCACGCCTATATCGAGACCTATCTGGCGGTGCCTGCTGCTGGCCTGGTCGTGGTACCGCTGAATACCCGTCACGCCGATGCTGAACTGCGTTATGCGCTCGAAGATTCCGGCACCCGGGTGCTGATCGCTGATCGTGACGTGGGCGACCTTGCAGACCTGGTGGAGCGGGTGGTGACGATCGGTGATGAGTATGAGGCGCTTCTCGACGGCGCAGATCCTCACCCTCTCGGACAGGGCATCGATGAGAATACGCTCGCGGGGCTGTTCTACACGGGCGGCACTACCGGCCTGTCGAAAGGGGTGATGCTCAGCCATCGCAATCTCATCAGCAACGCCTACCATTGGCTCACGACCGCGCCGCAAACTGCCGAGGATGCCTTCCTCGTCATGGCGCCGCTCTTCCATGCGGCTGGGTCCAACGGTGTGCTGGCGGCGATCTGGTGCGGCTCGCTGCAGGTGCCGCTGAATACGTTCGACCCAGGTGTCGCGCTGGATCTGATAGAGACGCATCGGATCTCCATGACCCTCGGGGTGCCGACCATGTTGGCGGCCATTGCTGAGGAGCAGGCGGTACGTCCCAGGGACGTATCCTCCATGCGAGGGGTTGCTCACGGCGGTTCGCCCATCGCCACCGAAGTGGTGCGTCGCACGGCTGAAGCGTTTCCTGGTGCGGAGCTGATCCATGTTTACGGTGCCACCGAGCTTTCACCGCTGACCACCGGTCTCAGGCACGAACAGACTCTGCTCGACAGCGAGCGGGCCCGCTCCTGCGGACAGCCGATCGTAGGCAACGATGTGCGCATTCTCGATACCGACGGACAGGAGCTGCCGCGCCGCGAGGTGGGTGAAGTGGTGGTGCGCGGGCCCAACGTCATGCTCGGTTACTGGAACAAGCCCGAGCAGACGGCGGAGGTACTCAAAGATGGCGCCTACTGGACCGGGGATCTGGGTTTCATGGATGAGGAGGGCTTTGTCTACCTCGTGGATCGCAGCAAGGACATGATCGTCAGCGGTGGAGAAAACGTATACTCCACCGAAGTGGAGGAGGTGCTCTACCAGCACGAAGGGGTTCTCGAGGCGGCTGCGTTCGGCATACCCGACGAAAAATGGGGTGAGGCGGTGCACGCTGTCGTGGTGCCACGGCCTGAGCACTCGAATCTGGATCCTCAGGACGTCATCGAGTTCTGCAAAACCCAGGTTGCCGGCTACAAAGTGCCGAAGTCCATCGATATCCGCCAGGAACCGCTGCCCAAGTCCGGCCCAGGTAAGGTGCTGAAGCGCGAATTGCGCGCACCGTTCTGGGAAGGTCAGGATCGCGGTGTAAACTAGGATTCTGAATCAATTTCAATCATCTATCTCTAAACCGTGTAAACAGGGGGATCAATGTCAGCAATAGAAGAAGCGCAAGCCGTACTGTCCGAAGCCGTGGGCAAGCCCACCGAGCCGTCCGACTGGTTTGAAATCACCCAGGAGCGGGTGAATCAGTTCGCCGAGGCAACTCTGGACCATCAGTGGATCCATACCGATCCGGAGCGCGCCAAAGACGGTCCGTTCGGCGCGGCGATCGCCCACGGCCAGCTCAGCATGTCGATCATGAGTTTTCTGCCGGGCGGCGGTGGCGTCGGCTTGCCCAAGGTGGATGGCCTCAAGCTCGGTATCAACTACGGCTGGAACAAAGTGCGTTTTCCGGCGCCGGTGCCCGTGGGTGCGCGTGTGCGCTCCCGTGGCTGCATGAAGGAAGTGAGCATCAAAGGCCCCATGCTCGAAGTGATCAATGAGGTCACCCTCGAGATCGAAGGATCCGACAAGCCCGCGTGCGTTGCCGAAAGCGTGCTGCGTCTGGTTTTCTGATCAATACATGAACGCAAGACCCGCCCTGCACCCGGTGCGGAGGCGGGTTGCCACCCGATACGAAGTCAACGTTGAGCCGACACGCATGTTTACCTATCTGAATCCCGAAGTACGTGGGCGCCTGGTGGAGGAAGGCAAGCTCTTCCGCATCGACGCGAACGGTGAGGAGATCGATGTGAGCAAGCCGGTTGCGGAGGGGGCCCGGGCGATCAATCTGCTTGGCCCGATTCCGATGCCGATCCGCTTGCCTGGCGTATCGGTCACCGTGCAATGGTACGCCGCGGTGCGCAGCACAGAACTCGGCAATGTGGAGGCGTTGGCTGGAGAGCTACGCGAGCGTAACGGCCAGCACCTGTTCTCACACCTTGCGTCCTTTATGGCGGTCAACAGCGTGCTCGTAATCGGTGACCCGGGTGACAAGCCGCTGGTTCGAGTGCACTCCAACTGTCTGACTGGAGATGTGTTCGGGTCGGAGCGGTGTGAGTGCGGGCCGCAGCTCCATGCCGCCATCGGTCGAATTTCTCAGGATCCGCAAGGCGGCTACCTGATCTACATGGCAGGGCACGAAGGGCGGGGTATCGGTCTCTGGGCGAAAGCGGCGACCTACCTTCTGCAGGATGCCGGCGAGGATACCTACCAGGCCAACCGCTCGTTGGGACTGCCGGATGATTCCCGGGATTTCAGCGATGCCGCTGCCATGCTGAAGTACTTCCTGGGTGGCAAGCCGGTACGCCTGCTGACCAACAACCCGAAGAAAGTTACCGACCTGACGCATCATGGCGTAGAGAACATTTCCATCGAGAAACATGTGTTCGGACAGAGCGAGTGGAACCGGCGCTATCTCGAAGCGAAGCGCAGCTGGGGACATCATCTGGATTCCGACGATATCACCTGAGTTGCAGGCGGTTCAGGCGCTCCCTGAGCTGCGCGCGGCGGTTGCCGGTGGTAATGCCCACGAGCGTCAGCAGCGTATTGCGTTCGCGCTCTTTCTCGAATTCATCCATGTCGATGAGACCCATGATCCACAAGAGCGTTACAGACCAGGCGTTGCCGGTCATATGCTTGGCGATGGCTTCAAGGTCGAGACCTTGCTCGAGCTCCCCCTCACGGTCGGCAGCCGTCAGATTTTCGAGCAGCGCAGGCACGAATCGGGCGAACACCACGTCGACCATCGGTGAGTCCTGCTGAATGCCCATGACGATGCGGGTCATGGCTTCTGCATATGCGGGCTGTGAGCGGATGCTCTGCGCGCTCATTTCGCTGTGCACTAAAATCGCGTCGATCCCGGGCGATGGCGCGCGATTTCGGATGTGCTCGGCAAGACCGGCGAGCAGGTCGTCCACCGCCTCGAATATGAGATCGTCTTTGCTGCCGTAGAGATTGTATAGCGTCCCCTGGGCAACGCCCGCCCGCTGCGCCAGACCGCGCATGGTCAGGCCTTCGTAGCCACCCTCGTCGAGCATCTCCCGGGCAGTCGCAAGGATTTTTGTCTGACGGGCAACCTGGCGAGGTGACTCGTACTTGCGTTTGATGTTGGCTTCACTCATTTCGGCAGCCATTTTGCCATTTCCGGCCGATATAATCCCGGTCGGGTTTACCGCACCTCATCAGGAGAAGGCGATCTTTCACAAAGCGTTGGAAGGGATATTGGTCGTATCGGTGGAGCAGGCCGTGGCTGCGCCCTACTGCACGTCACGCCTGGCGGATGCCGGCGCACGGGTCATCAAAGTCGAACGGCCGGAAGGTGACTTCGCAAGAGGCTACGATTCCGCTGCGGCAGGGCAGAGCGCCTATTTCGTTTGGATCAACCGCGGCAAGGAGTCGGTGCAGCTCAATCTGCGGGATGAGGCCGATCGCGCGCTGCTTGAGCGGATGCTCGCTGAGGCTGACGTATTCGTACAGAACCTGGCACCGGGCGCCATGGCGCGCCTGGGCTTCTCAAGTGAAGCGCTGCGCGCGCGGCACCCGTCCATCATCACCGTCGACGTGTCCGGCTACGGCGAGGGTGGTGCCTATGAGACGATGAAGGCTTACGATCTTCTGGTGCAGTGCGAAAGCGGGCTCGCTGAAATAACCGGCAGCGTGCAGGAGCCGGGACGTGTGGGTGTTTCTGTTTGCGATATAGCTTGTGGGATGTACGCCTATTCCGGCGTGCTGCAGGCGTTGATTGCGAGAGGTAGAAGCGGTGAGGGCGCAGCGCTGAAGGTGTCCTTGTTCGACGCCATCGCCGACTGGATGGCGGTGCCGTTGCTGCAGCATGAAGGTGGCATGTCGCCGCGTCGGGTGGGTCTCAACCATCCGACGATCGCGCCCTATGGCGCGTATGAGTGCGCTGGTGGCGAACTGGTGGTGCTGTCGATCCAGAACGAGCGGGAGTGGCGGCGCCTCTGCGAGCAGGTGCTGAAGAAGCCCGAGCTGCTTGAAGACCGGCGGTTTCTGGGCAACGAAAATCGCGTCGCACATCGGTCTGCGCTTGATAGGGAGATCAACCAGGTGTTTTCCCTGCTGCCGAGAACGGCGGTGAGTGAGCGTCTGGAAGCGGCGGACATCGCCTTCGGTGCGGTGCGTGATCTTGCGGGCCTTGGCGCGCATCCGGCGCTGCGTAGGGTGGTCCAGGCGTTGCCGGATGGCGAGGTGGCGTCTGTGGCGCCGCCCGTGTGCTGGGCTGACGGTGCGGCGTTCGAAGCCAAACCCGTGCCGGCGCTAGGGCAGCACACTGCGGCTATACGAGCGGAATTTCAGACTAGCGTGTAGTCGTATTCGGAGGATTGCATCTCGATCAATCGGCTCTGAATCTTCACGAAATCCATGTCGGTACCGCGCGAAGACAGCTCCGGGGCAAAGAGCTCGTTGATCGGCACCTGGGCCGAGAGGATCAGCCGCTTGCGCCGGTCGTAGAATATTTCGACTAGCCATGCGAAGCGACGTGCCGGGTCTTCATCGAGCATCCTGGGTACGTTGCTGACCACCAGGTTGGGAAACATTTCCACCAGAGACAGGTAGTCCCGGTAACTCATGGCGGTCTCGCACAGCTCTTTGAAATCGAACCAGGCGACGCCCGCCGCGTGTAAGCGGTTGCTGAACTGCCGCCCGTTGATCTGTATGGGTGTGTTCTCTAAAGGTGATTCTGCCAGAAGTTCGACGATGGCCTTCGTGCGTTGCTCCGTCGCCTCGGTGATCGGGTACTGGTAAAGGTCCTGAGCGCCGAGCTTCTGAAGACGGTAGTCCTCGCCCACGTCCAGGCGGTCGACTTGAGTGTTCTTCTCAAGCGAAGCAAAGAACAGCTCGAGTTCCTTCGCGGGCACAGCGATGCCCTTGAACAATTGCTGCGGTGACTGGTTTGAACTGATGCAGACGACGCATCCCATACGCCACCAGATGTGCATGAGCCGCACGTACATCAGCGCTGTAGCCGGGTCGAGCACGTTGACCTCATCGATCATGACCAGGCTTGCCCGGTCTACCATGCCTTTTGCCGCACGTCTGAAGTTCGCGTGTTCGTGGGCGGCGTCAGAAAGCTCGGCCACCAGGTCGTGGAAATGGTAGCGATGCTTGGCCCGGGAGGGTGTCGTATCGAACATGCCATCCAGCAGGAAGCTCTTTCCCTGTCCTGCGGGACCGTGCAGATAGACACCTGGAGGCGGTTTGAGCAGGAACGCCCATGGCATGCGTCGGCGACGCTCGTAGCGCCTGAAAGCGGTTCGAAGGTCGTCGAGCGTGTCGACAATTTCGCGCTGAGCGGCGTTGTCTCTGATCCTTCGTGCTTTCACGGCAGCGTCGTAGTAGTCGGCCAGAGTGGGGTCCGGTTGCCTTTCGCGGGTGATCCACGCAACGGCAGTACATACGCAGGCGCTCAGTGCGAAAACGGGTGCCGAATAGAACCACACGGGTGGCGAAGCTTCGGTGAGAGAAAGCGCAACCAGCACCGCAATCGTGCTGAAGATCAGCGCGTGGCTGAACTTGCGGCCGTCGAACAGCAGCGGTGCGGCGACGCACAGCACCACACCGCAGGACAGCCAGGAAAAGGCGAGAGAAGGGCTGGCGTGCAGCCTGCCGGCAAACAGAAACGCCGCTGCGAGAAAGGCAACGAGGCCCAGTGCTATCAGGCTGGCAATCGCGCCTCTGCGCCATAAAAGACTCATGGCGCGACTGTACAGTAAACCCTGCCGGGTTAGCTCAGAGAATGCAGATCAGGTGGCAATTTTACACCTGGCCTGCAGGTGATCTGATTTCAGACGATGGTCGAGAGCGTAGCAATGACGCCGGCAATGATGCATAGACCGCCGATGACCGCGACCGTGCCAACGGTGATGACCTTCATGGGATCTTCCATCCACATAGCAACTTCCTCCAAGTTTCAGTGACTGCAGATTGCCGCGGAAGAAGAATGTTCAGAATACGGGGATACCGAAACGTGCCGCTGGTACCATTGCGACGGCATGACGGATATCGAAACACTCCGAGCAAAGCTCAACCTCGAAACGGCGCAGGTGCCGTGGTCATCCCTGCAACGTTTCTTCGCCAGAGGCGAAACCATCGGCGTGGCGGTGCGCTTGAGCCTTCTGGATGTGGCGGTTGCGTTCGCCAGCGATGATTCAGCGGCAGTTGATGGCTGGATGCGTGACGGGACTGTTGCGCCCGTCACGGATGCGGATGCAGCGCGCTGGCACGAAAGTGATGCGGCGGTGTGGGCTGTGGTGGTCAGACCCTGGGTGATCGTTCAGGAAGTGGGCTCGCCGGCCTCAGATCAGCCGACGAACTCGTAGTATTCGAGGCCGTTGTCGTCGAACTGTGCCTCTCGTGCACCGATCCTGCTGATCTGGAACACGCCGGGTTGGCGCAAGGCCTGTCGCTGCAGTTCACCCCGATCGTGCAGGCTCTGATAGTCAGACTCCTCCAGGTCCACCGTCGTCTGCTGCAGGGCCTGGGCGAATTGGATGCGTGATGCCGCATCCTCCCAGCCTTCCACCACGCGCATGGGGATGATTTCTGCCGCGTCGCCGCTGCCGTAGCCCACGGTGAGAATGGTCTCGCCGCTCAGGGCGATGCTGCGTTCCTGCGCTTCCTGCAGGCCGGCTGCCATCCACGCAGGCAGCGATGCCGTGTACAAGTTGCCCACCTGTTTCATCTCGGCGGCACCGAGTACCAGCTTGTCGGCGATGGCGCTTTGCCACAAAGGCATGGAACGCATGGTTCTGAGCGCCCTGGTGGCTGTCGGGTAGAGCTCCTCGGACACCTGCTGACGCTTGACCAGATCGTATACGTAAGGCTGCTCGACCAGCTCGGTGGTCAGGGCCTTGGTATCGACGCCTGACGTTGCGGCGATCTCCGCGAGCTCTGCGTGATCCTCCGCGTCACCGACGGCCAACAGATAGAGCAGCATCATCGCGAGCCCTGTTTCTGCCATACGCTGATAGGGCCGATGCAGAAAGACCGCCCGCATGTCTTTCAGAAAACGTTTGCCGGAGCCTTTGACTTTGGCCTTGAGATCGGCGGTCGCGGCCAGCACTTCGTCGATGTAGCAGGTGGTCGAGTACTTGCCGTTGAACAACGGGTAGTCACGGGGCTGCGAGAAGTGGGTTGCATCCTGGCCGATGAATCGCGACAGCGGTTTGCGGAAATCCGGGCCCCGGTAGTCGGAAGATGTGCCGGCGGTGATCAGGTCGATTGTGAGCATCTTCGGTTGCGGCTCGATCAGCATCGCCACGGCGCCAGCGCCCTGAGTCGGCTCGCCGGAAGTGCCGCGTTCGTACTCCGCAATGTCTGCGCAGACGACGATGGCCTGTCGGTCTCTGCCGTCCAGGGCAAGATATCGTGCTGCCGCCTTCATAGCGTACACGCCGCCGAGACAGGCATGTTTGAATTCGGGCACTTCGCAGTTGCGGCTCAGCATGGGACGGTTCTGGGCGCGTAGCGCCTCGTTGACCATTCCTTTGACGATCACCGCACCGGCAGAGTTGTCGGTGCTCGATTCTGTGCCAAGCCCGAGAAAGCCGATGCGCGAGGGGTCGATATCGTACTGATCGAGCAGACGCATGACCGCAGTAGCAGCCATGGTGTAGGCATTTTCCGTAGGTCCCGGCAGACGGTAGCTGGCGCCGATGACGTTCGAGACTTTGTCCCAGCTGTCTCCGCACCAGTCGCACCAGCGCTTCAGATCCACTCGGTAAGGCGGAAGGTATGCGGCCAGGCCGCTGATTCCGATTTCAGTGCTGGGGCTGCTCACTCTGGTATCCGGTTCCCGAGTTGTCATTATAGGCCGAGCCAGGTGGAAAAGCGCCCAGTAGCCTCGGCAAACTAGCCTGCAAGAATACTGCTAAGCCAGCTGCAGGGCGAGGCAAAATCGTAAAGAAATTTCCTGTAATGCGAAGCTTTCTGCTCAAGCAGCCATTTCCAGCGGCGGTGCGCATCCTATAGCAGTGCGGCGCCGTTCGCCATTCGCCTTGCGCTTCCGGACAGCCTGACCAGACGAGAGGCGCGGATCAGCTGACCGACGGTAGAAGTGCTGCGTGGTGCTGTGTGAGGGCTCGCCATTCGAGCTTGAACCACGGCGTAAACGCGCCCGGGCTGGCAGCCATTTCCGCGTTGAGCTCGGCCGCTGAAATCCAACGGATCTCTTCGACTTCCTCCTGATTGACCACCGGCTCATCGTTGCTCCGGCCCACGTATACCCAGCACAGCTCATGTTCGGTGCCGCGATCCTCGTAGCTGGCCTTGTATTCGAACTTGTAGACGAAACTCAGCTCTGCGCGCTGTGAGAGCTCCTCCCAGAGCCTTCGTTCGGCGGCAGCGTCGGTGTCTTCACCGTTTCTGGGGTGGGAACAGCAGCTGTTGGACCAGAAACCGGGCCACAGGCGCTTTCCCTGAGCGCGTTTCTGCATCAGCAGCTCGCCATTTGCGTTGAATATGAACAGAGAAAACGCGCGGTGCAGCCGGCCGTCGCCGTCGTGGCAGCCGGCTTTGTCCAGCACCCCGGTCACCTGGTCGTCGCTGTCGACCAGCATCAGAGGCTCGTCTTCGAACGACACGATCTGGCTTTTCTTCTGCGGTGTGTTGCTCATGATTCCAAGGCGTAGCTCGCCAGTGCTCTGGCGGTTCTGCGTAGTGCTTTGCGGGCGCTGCGCAATTCCCGCAGCCGACGCATCAGCTTTCGTGGTGGTAGCACCCATGGTTTGAGTTTCTGTGGCGCCGCGTTGCGTATGCTCTGATGCAGGGCGCTTGGTGTGTTGTCCGCCCAGGCTTCTACAGTGGTGTCGGCGATACAGCGCACGACGGCGAACGGCACGTCGTTCCAGCAGCTGAATCGAGCAACCAGAGCGCTTTCGACGTCAGCGGCCACAGCCTGATAGCGCATGGCAAGTCGCCGCTTGGTGCCCTGGTCGCCCAGATCCAGGGTCGAAAGCATGACCACGCGCTCATTGCGCCGTTCGCTTCTCAGGGAGGTTTCAAAGGCTTCCCCGGCTTTCGTGTCGATCACCCGGGTCGGCACCACGAGGGCGCCCGCGGGATGCAGGATATTGACGCCATCCGCTAGGCCCCACACCACGATCAGATCGCAGCCTTCATCGACCAGAGACTGTGCGCACGCAAAAACCGCCTCTTCGTTGCTTTCGGATCGCTTTACGATGAACCGGGGTGAACGCTTGAGCGGGGCAGCGGTCTGTTCAGCCCGGCTGTCGAACACCAGCACACCGGTGCGGGTTGCTCTGCCGATTTCTTCCTCGAGCAGATCCATGTGATTCAAAAGGCCCATGACGGGAGACTTTACCGCCTGCAGGGTGCGAGGGATAGACACCGGCGTATACTTGGCGGCACGGGATTACGGGAGATTGAGGTATGCCGCGGCTTGAAGACAATGAGCGGGAAGAGTTCCTGAACGAGCCGGGTGTGCTCATGCGGGTTGCCGTCGTTCGAGAGGACGGCTCACCGCTGGTGACGCCGATCTGGTTTCTTCATCAGGATGAGGCCATTTACTTTACTCCTCGGGACAAGTCGGAGTGGTTTGGATGCCTGCGGCGAGACCCGCGGGTGGCGCTGTGCATCGACGAACAGGCACTCCCCTACAGAAAGGTGCTTGTCGAGGGGCGGGCGGAGCTCGTCCACGATGTGGGCGAAGACGACAAGTGGCGGGATCTCTACCTTCGCACTGCTGCGAAGTATGTGGGTGAGGAGGGGGCGAACGCGTATGTGCAGAACACCATCGATCAGCCAAGAGGTCTCTATCGCCTGAGGCTGGCCGACGCGCGGGTGCAGACCTGGCGAATGCCCGTGGAAGGTGAACGCGGTATGGGTATCTGGCACGATCGCTACTACGTTCCGGGAACGGACTTCTGACATGGATTTATTCAGCCTCCTGCTGTTTGCCAAGATCACCGCGGCATCGGCCCACGGTTTCATTTCCGAGCACCAGATCGACCTGCCTGAAATCACGCCGCATGAGGCGTACCAGGCGCTGACGCGCGACGTCTCGCTCTGGTGGGATGCCAGCCATTCCTACTCAGGTGAAGCCCGCAACTTCAGCATCGACGCCCGCGCCGGCGGCTGTTTCTGCGAGCAGATGCCCGCTGGTGGGAGCGTGGAGCACATGCGCGTGGTCTATGCGGAACCCGGCAAGCTGCTGCGCATGAGCGGCGGCCTGGGGCCCCTGCAGGCCGAAGCCGTGCGGGGCAGCATGAGCTTCGCTTTCGAAGCCTGGGAGGGAGGAACCCGCCTCAACTACCGTTATGCGGTCAGCGGCTACCTGCCGGGAGGCGTGAACACCTGGGCGGAAGCGGTCGATCAGGTACAGCTCGGTCAGCTTGAGCGCCTGCGCACTTTTCTAGCCGCTGAATAGATCCTCGAACTGCCTGGGTTCGTTGCTGGATCGAGATGACTGGATGCACCGTGCCAGCAGCGGCAGACCTGCGCTGATCTGTTGTTTTGTCAGATGTCCGAAAGCCAGGCGCAGGTAAGGCACGTTCTGATTCTGCCAGTGGAAAGCGGCACCCGGGAGGTAGGTCACCCCCGCGGCCTGACTTTCGTCCCATAGCTTTTTCCGGTCCACATCGTCCGGCATGCGTACCCAAATGAAGAGGCCGCCCGGTGGGTGCGACCACACGCAGACATCCTGAAGATGGGTGCTCAGAAGCTCGAGGGTCAGGTCGCGTTTTTCTTTCAGCAGCTTGTTGCTGACCTCGGCATGCGCGCCGATGCCGTTGCGGTAGAACTCCGCAACCACCGCAGCGGCAAAGGTATTGCTGCCGGCGTCGAAACGTCGAGCCAGGAATTTTTCCAGCATGGGCGGCTTGGCCAGTATGTAACCAAGCCTCATACCGGGTGCGAGAATTTTCGACAGGGAGCACAGGTAAATGTGGTTGGGGTCGTCGTCCAGCGCGTAGATCGCTGGCTCCACCGGACCTTCGTAGTGCACATCGGCGTAGCAGTTGTCCTCGATGATGGGCACGCCGTAGCGCCGTGCAAGCGCGATCATTTCCAGCCTTCGGGCTTTCGGCATCACGAATCCGGTCGGGTTCTGATAGGTGCTGATCGCGTAGATGAACCGTGGCAGGCGATCTTCCGCCTGCAGGCGGTTCAGGGTCTCCTCCAGGTGGTTCATGCACATACCACCCTCATCGAGATCCACCACCACCAGCTCGTAGCCGATACCGCGGTAGGCAGACAACGTTCCCGGATAGCTGAAGGCTTCGACGATGACCGTGTCGCCTTTCTGTTCCTGCAGAGCCTGTGCGGTCAGCGTGACGGCCTGCATCGAACCGTTGCAGATCACCAGATTGTCGGCATCGACAGGCACGCCTTCCCGCTCGCTCTCGCGCGCGGCCATGACCCGTCGCAGGCCGGCGTGGCCCAGTCCGCCGGGGTAGTGGGTCAGTGCGTCCGCTTCACGTTCCAGCACCGTGGTCGCTGCTTCCTGCAACGCTTTCACGGGAAAGGTCTCTGGATCTGAACGGCCGGTACCGAAGTCGTAGAGGATGTCTGCCATGGGTGATTGCACTCTATCCTGATGTGTCGAACCATACGTCATTCCGTGGGTGTTTTCCCGGCTGCGGATAAGGGGGAAGGTTGCAGACAGTTGGTTTGGAGCAGTGGATACCGGCGGCGCTGCCGCGCGGTATCGAGGCCGGCGCAACGGTCCGGCTTGGTGGCGTCAGCAAGGGAGTCCATGCGGGCCTGAATCTGGGGCTCAATACCACCGATGCGCCCGATGATGTTGCTGCAAATCGCCGGATGTTCGCGTCGGTGCTCCGTGAAACGCGGCATCGAGTCTGCTGGCTGACCCAGTTGCACGGCACCGGCGTGGTCGAGCGGGGCAGCGCGAACGCCGCTCAGGCGTTCAAAGCAGATGCTCATTGGACCACCGAACGCGACCTGGTGCTTGCCGTGCTCACGGCGGATTGCCTGCCTGTGCTGTTTGCTGACGAGCAGGCGAGCTGCATCGCGGCGGCGCATGCGGGCTGGCGGGGGCTGGCGGCAGGGGTCCTGGAGCAGACCCTGACGGCTCTGCCGTTCTCTCCGGAACGGTTTCGATCCTGGATCGGTCCGGCCATCGGTGGCAACGTTTACGAAGTGGGTGAAGAGGTGCGGGATGCTTTCGCCGGCAACGATCACTGGTTCCACGCAAGCCGCCCGCGGCACTGGTGGTTCGATATGGCCGGTCTTGCTGCCGAAAAGCTTACGGCGCTGGGCGTGGATGTTTCTGTTTCTGGATACTGCACTTACCGCGACCAGCGTTTTTACTCTTATCGCCGCGACGGTGAAACCGGCCGTCAGGCGTGTTTTGTCAGACTGTTACCCGGGGAGTCTATTGATGGCTGATATCCGACCAAGGCGTTCTGCGCTCTACATGCCGGGCAGCAATGCCCGCGCACAAGCGAAGACACGGGAACTCGACACCGATGCCGTGATCTTCGATCTGGAAGACGCGGTGGCGCCTGACGCCAAATCCTCCGCCCGCGCCACCGTCGCGGCGAGCATTTCGGAAGGAGGTTACGGACATCGTGAGCTCATCGTCCGCGTCAATGGCGCTGAAACACCCTGGGGGGATGACGACGTGGCGGCAGCGGTGGGATGGCAGATCGATGGGCTGCTCTATCCCAAAGTGGAGCAGGTTGGCCAGGTGGATCGTCTTTGCCGCGTCGCGGGGAACCTGCCGATCTGGGTGATGATCGAAACGCCGCGCGGCGTGCAGAACGTGGAAGCCATCGCCGCGCATCCGGCGGTAGCCGTGCTGGTCATGGGCACGAGTGATCTCGTGGCGGATCTTCGAGCCCGCCACACACCGGCCCGCGAGAATATCCACTACGCGCTGCAGCGTTGCGTGCTGGCCGCTCGAGCTGAAGGCAAAGAAATCCTGGATGGCGTGCATCTGGAGTTCCGCGAGCTGGCGGCGTTTGAGTCCGTTTGCCGTGCCGGCCGCGATATGGGTATGGATGGTAAGACGCTGATTCACCCCGACCAGATCGATATCGCCAACAGGCTGTTCGGCGTCAGTGAGGAAGAGCGCGCACATGCGAGCGCGGTGATGGATGCCTGGCGGGCAGCTCAGGCTGAGGGCAGGGGGGTCGCGGTGCTGAACGGGCAGCTGGTCGAAAACCTCCACGTGGCGGCAGCAGAGAGGACTCTGGCCATTTTCGAGGCGCTCGGGAACCGCTGACGAGCCTCTGCAATGAGACGTGGTTCACGCTGTGGGAGCGAGCGTGCAGAAACTGATGCAGAAATCTTCTGCAGAATCTGAAAGACCTGCTATTACTTATCCTTGAAAACGGGGCGAACATCCCCCAACAACAGATTCAGAGGCATCGGCTGCAGAGTCGGTGTCCATCGTTCAGGGCTTCGGTGGCTACTCTCCCCTCCCCTCCCCAATCCCCGGCCGCCGAAGCCCTTTTTATCTGATACCAGTGAAGAACCAGCGCCCTGCGTAGAACGCTGTGATGTGCAGGGTCACAACGGTAGCGAAAGCACACCCGATCCATTTGAGCATGCTGATGTCTGTCGCCCAGACGGCCAGCAGCAGTACGAGCACGTATGCGAGCGCGCGTACGAGCGCCCACGAGCCGTTGCTGCCATCACGTACAGAGAGCAGTGAGGCAAGGGTGACCACTGCAATAGGCAGGCTGAGAACATAGACGAGGGCCGCCATCACGATGACTCCCTGGTGATTTGAACCGTGCCGCTGCTGGCGTTGAGCTCGATCATGCAGCCGTCCTCAATTTTCTCCGTGCAGCCGGTAACATCCACCACGCAGGGAATCTGATATTCGCGCGCAATGGTGCCTGCGTGAGACAGGTAGCTGCCGATGCCGACAACGATTCCGCCCAGACCCGGAAAGAGCGGCGTCCAGGTGGGATCGGTGTACGGTGCCACCAGGATGTCACCCGGCTCGAGTTTGTCTGCTTCATGCGGTGTCAGCAGAACGCGGGCCCTACCCATAACGCTGCCCGGACAGGCGCAGATACCCTGCAGTCCGCCGGTGGTGGCTTGCGTGCCGCTGTGTGGAATGTTGTATCGGTCGGGTGGGCGCTGCTTGGCTGCAGCCTGCCAATGGATGCGGCGTTCCCGCACCATCTGCGAAGCCCGTTCGCCGGTCAGTAGACCCTGGCTGAGATCCTGCGCTTCGTCCCAGGTGAGAAAGAACAGATCACCCTCGCAGCGCAACGCCCGTCGCGAGAGCAGGTCGCTCTCGAGTTCGAGCAGCTTGCGGCGCACGGTGTCAAAAATCATGGTGTGGTAGTGGCGGGTGTTCTCGCGCAGCACGATGTAGTAACGGATGCGGCCGATCAGCCGGTCGATGAGCCGACGCCGCCAGCGGCTCGTCAGCGCCTGGTGGAGCTGATCCCGAGCTGACAGGTGGCGGGCGTAGGCGTCGTCAGTGCCGGCACTGCTGGAGGATGCGGCTTTCATCTGCGCGCGAATCATCGGCGTGAGCGCGCCGGGGTCCTCCTGCCAACGTGGCGCGGCCAGCTCAATCTCACGCATGCCGCGATGACCGAACTCGCGCAGAAAGTCGGCCAGAGCATCGTGCAGCGGATGCTCGTCGTCGAGGCTTGCAAGATCGTCCAGAGTGTTCGGGTCATCGCCTGCAATCCGGGCGAGTTCGGCGATGCCATCCACCATCCGTGTGCTGAACATGTCATTGCCCCCGTGGCAGAGCACGGGTACGTATGTTCGGTCGAAGTCAGGAGCCCAGCGCTCCAGCAGTTTGTTGAGCAGTCCCAGAAGGAGGAAATAGCGGCCCGAGGAAACGTTGATCTGAAAAATGAAGTGATGAATACCCTGAAAAGGGTGTCGACCGTGCAGCAGACGTTTGAGCGCTTTGAGGGCATCGATGCCCGGGTTGCTGCGAACCCTGCTGATGACGTCTGAGACCCTTTCCAGCGATCGCGCGGTCAGGTGCGCGCTTCGATGCCAGAAGATGCCGTTGCAGAGGTAGAGCACGGCCATGACGATCAGCGTCAGCGGCAGTTTCAGAACACTGAGCGGTGGGTTGTCGGTGTTGCGCAGCAGTACGAGATCGGCGAGTTCGGCATCGTTCAGGCGAAAAGGCAGCAGGGTCTTCAATGGGTTGAAACGAACG